>PKWT01000011.1 GCA_003132125.1 Micrococcales bacterium
CAATGATGTGATCCCACACCGGGACGACATACGGGCGAGCTCGCCGAAGTGGCGAGGGGAAGACGTTCGTGGCCAGGACCACTTGGCGGGCGCGCACCGTGCCGGTCGCCGTGGTCAGTGCGACCCGGTCTCCTGCTGAGCGCAGCCGCTGCACCCGTGTCGACTCGTGGATCCTGCCGCCGGAGCTCTCGACGGCATCGGCCAGACCCCACGCCAGCCGCGCCGGGTTGACCATGGCGACACCGCGTCGATCCAGGAGGCCCCCCAGGTATGTCGGTGAGTCAACGAGCGCCCGGGTCTGAGCAGAAGTCAGGAGCTCGACATCCTCGCCCAGATCGCGCATCGTCCTGTGAAGGCTGCCCAGGTCCTCCAGCTGCCACGGCTCGACCGCCACGTCGAGCTCCCCGGTGCGTTCGAAGTCGCAGTCGATGCCACGCTCGCGGATCGTCGCCTCGATGGCGTCGAGGTTGGCTGCGCCCAAGCGCTGCAACAGCGGCATCTCGCCGGGCCAGCGCGCCAGACCGTTGCCCACCCCGTGGGTCAGGCTGGCCGCGCAGAATCCACCGTTGCGCCCCGTCGCGGCCCACCCAAGCCGCTCGGCCTCGAGCACCACGACCTCGCGTTGGGGATCTTCCTCCAACGCGAGAAGCGCCGCCCACAGGCCGGAGAATCCCGCGCCGACAACCGCGAGGTCGACGTCGCGATCGCCCTCAAGTGCAGCTCGGCGCTCGGGCCGGCTGCTGTCGTCCCACCACAAGGGGGTGGATGACGCATGTTCGAGGGCCGTTTCGGCCACACGCGTCGACATCAGGTCGTTCTCGCCTGAGGACATCAGGTCGTTCTCGCCTGAGGACATCAGGTCGTTCTCGGGTGCGAAGGCTGCACGGTCAGGCAGCCGCCTTGGCGCGTCGGTTGCTGATCAGCTGGCCGGTGGCGACCAGAACCAGGGCTGCCAGGAACATCACTGTGCCGATGACGTTGATCTGCACGGGTGTTCCACGCTGGGCCGCGCCCCAGACATACATCGGGAAGGTCACCGAGCTCGGGCTCGCATTGAAGTTGGTGATGATGTAGTCGTCGAACGAGAGAGAGAAGGCCAGCAGGGCCCCAGCCGCGATACCGGGAGCCACCAGCGGCAGCGTCACCCGGATGAAGGCTTGGAACGGGTTGGCGAAGAGGTCCGCCGCAGCCTGCTCCAGACGGGGGTCGAGGGAGGCGATTCGCGCCTTCACGGTGACGACGACGAAAGACAGACAGAAGAGAATATGCGCGATCAGGATGGTGACCGTGCCCGGCGCGATGCCCATCGCGATGAACAGGGTCAGCAGGCTGGAGCCCATGACGACCTCGGGTGTAGCCATGGGCAGGAAGATGAGCAGGTTCGTCGTCGAGCGTCCCCGGAAATGGTGCCGACCGATGGCGAACGCCACCATGGTCCCGAGGATCGTCGAGACGAGGGTGGCGATAAACCCGATGCGCAGGCTCAACCCGAGCGACTCACAGATGCCTGGGGTGCCACAGGGGTTGGTCCAGGCGTCGAGGGAAAAACGCGTCCATTGATAGTTATAGTTCCCGTTCGGTTTGTTGAACGAGAACACGATCACCACGATGTTGGGGATGAGCAGGTATCCCAGGACCGCCAGCCCTGCCATGGCGACGAGATGTGCGCGGATCCAACGCATCAGACCAGCTCCTCGGTCCCGGCACGCCGGACGTAGACGGCGACGATGACGACGATGATGAACATCAGGACGAAGGACAGCGCGGCAGCCGTGGAGTAGTCCTGCACCCGCAAGAACTCGGAGTCGATGACCTGGCCGATCATGACGGTCTGGGTGTTGCCAAGCAGTCGGGAGTTGATGAAGTCACCAGCCGCCGGGATGAAGGTCAGCAGTGTGCCCCCAACCACGCCCGGCAGAGACAGCGGCCAGGTGACTTTCCAGAAGGTCTTGATCGGTGCGGCATAGAGATCCCCGGCGGCCTCGATGAGGCTGTGGTCAAGGCGCTCGAGACTGGCATAGAGCGGCAGGATCATGAACGGAAGGAAGTTGTAGGTCAGACCCCAGATCACCGCAAACCGCGAGTTCATCAGCGAGTCGTTATTCGTGAGATTCAGCCATTGCAGCAGGTCGGTGAAGTGGGTCGAACGGGCAAGACCGGACACCGGTCCGTTGTCGGTGAGAATCGTCTGCCAGGCGAGGGTGCGGATCAAGAAGCTGGTGAAGAAGGGGGCGATCACCAGTACAAGCAGGAAGTTCTTCCACCTGCCGGACTTCTGGGCGATGAAGTACGCCAGCGGGTAGGCGAAGAACAGGGTCAGAACGGTGGCAATACCCGCGAAGAAGATCGACCTCGCGAAGTGGGGCCAGAAGCGCGACAGCGCGTCGAGGTAGGTCTGGAAGTGCCAGGTCAGCGTGTAGCCGGTCTCGACGTTTCCGGTCTGTAGCGACTGGGAGGCCAACGAAAGCGTGGGCACGACGAAGAACACCACCAGCCAGGCCATTCCCGGCAGGAGCAGCAGGTATGGCGTGTAGTTGGGTCTCGCCCGTCGCGCGCGCGACAGCGCCGGTGGCGCCGGGTCGTCCACCGGCGCGGACATGGGCCCGGTCACTATGCGGCTCCGCTGTCGTCCGCCTGGTCCTGTGCGCCGGCGTGCGCGTCCTGCTTCGCGTCCAGGGCGAAGCCGTGCTCGGGAGCCCAGCCGAGGGTGACCTGCGCGCCGGCGAAGACGCGCGGCGTACCGTCGTTCTGCTGCACGACCATGAGCTCCTGCCCCCACGGCAGCCGGATCAGATAGTTGGTGGCCAGCCCGGTGAACGAGGCGTCAGTGACGACTCCCGTCAGTCGGTTGCTGTCGCCGGTCCCGTCATGTGCGGACCCGTTCGCAACCAGCCGCAGCTTCTCCGGCCGAACTCCGAGCCACACCGCCGACGCGCCGTTCACCAGACGATCCACCGGCAGCCTCAGGCTCACGCCGTGGACATCG
>PKWT01000079.1 GCA_003132125.1 Micrococcales bacterium
CAATGATGTGATCCCACACCGGAACGACATACGGGCGAGCTCGCCGAAGTGGCGAGGGGAAGACATTTGTGGCCAGGACCACCTGGCGGGCGCGTACCGTGCCCTTCGATGTGGTCAGTGCGACGCGGTCTCCTGCTGAGCGCAGCCGCTGCACCCGTGTCGACTCGTGGATCCTCCCGCCTGAGCTCTCGACGGCATCGGCCAGCCCCCAAGCCAGCCGCGCCGGGTTGACCATGGCGACACCGCGTCGATCCAGGAGGCCCCCCAGGTATGTCGGTGAGTCGACGAGCGCCCGGGTCTGAGCAGCAGTCAGGAGCTCGACATCCTCGCCTTGATCGCGCATCGTCCTGTGAAGGCTGCCCAGGTCCTCCAGCTGCCACGGCTCGACCGCCACGTCGAGCTCTCCGGTGCGTTCGAAGTCGCAGTCGATGCCACGCTCGCGGATCGTCGCCTCGATCGCGTCGAGGTTGGCTGCGCCCAAGCGCTGCAACAGCGGCATCTCACCGGGCCAGCGCGCCAGACCGTTGCCCACCCCGTGGGTCAGGCTGGCCGCGCAGAATCCACCGTTGCGCCCCGTCGCGGCCCACCCAAGCCGCTCGGCCTCGAGCACCACGACCTCGCGTTGGGGATCTTCCTCCAACGCGAGAAGCGCCGCCCACAGGCCGGAGAATCCCGCGCCGACAACCGCGAGGTCGATGTCGCGATCGCCCTCAAGTGCAGCCCGGCGCTCGGGCCGGCTGCTGTCGTCCCACCACAAGGGGGTGGAGGACGCATGCTCGAGGGCTGCTTCGGCCTCGCGCGTCGACATCAGGTCGTTCTCGGACGCCACGGCAGCACGGTCAGGCAGCCGCCTTGGCACGTCGGTTGCTGATCAGCTGGCCGGTTGCGACCAGGAGCAGGGCCGCCAGGAACATCACCGTACCGATGACGTTGATCTGCACCGGTGTTCCACGCTGGGCCGCGCCCCAGACATACATCGGGAAGGTCACCGAGCTCGGGCTCGCATTGAAGTTGGTGATGATGTAGTCGTCGAATGACAGCGAGAACGCCAGCAGGGCCCCAGCCGCGATACCAGGAGCCACCAGCGGCAGCGTCACCCTGACGAAGGCCTGGAACGGGTTGGCGAAGAGGTCCGCTGCAGCCTGCTCAAGACGAGGGTCGAGGGAGGCGATTCGCGCCTTCACAGTGACCACGACGAACGACAGACAGAACAGGATGTGCGCGATCAGGATGGTGACCGTGCCGGGCGCGATACCCATCGCGATGAACAGCGTCAACAAGCTGGAGCCCATCACGACCTCAGGTGTGGCCATGGGCAGGAAGATGAGCAGGTTCGTGCTGGAGCGGCCTCGGAAGCGATACCGACCGATCGCGAACGCCACCATGGTCCCGAGGATGGTTGAGACCAGCGTGGCGATGAAGCCGATGCGAAGGCTCAGCCCTAGCGCATTACAGATGCCTGGGGTGCCGCAGGGGTTGGTCCAGGCGTCGAGCGAGAACCTCTGCCACTCATAGTTGTAGTTCCCATTTGGCTTGTTGAACGAGAACACGATGACGACGATGTTGGGCAGCAACATGTAGGACAGGACCAGCAGCCCTGCGATCGCGACGAGGTGCGCGCGGATCCATCGCATCAGACCAGCTCCTCGGTGCCCGCACGCCGCACGTACACGGCAACAATGACCACGATGATGAACATCAGCACGAAGGACACGGCGGCGGCTGTGGAGTAGTCCTGAACTCGCAAGAACTCCGAGTCGATCACCTGGCCGATCATGACGGTCTGGGTGTTGCCAAGCAGCCGGGAGTTGATGAAGTCACCTGCCGCCGGGATGAAGGTCAGCAGCGTGCCACCAACAACGCCCGGCAGGGAAAGCGGCCAGGTGACCTTCCAGAACGTCTTGATCGGCGTGGCATAGAGATCGCCCGCTGCCTCGATCAGGCTGTGGTCGAGGCGCTCGAGATTGGCATAGAGCGGCAGGATCATGAACGGCAGGAAGTTGTAGGTCAGACCGCAGACCACCGCAAAGCGAGAGTTCATCAGCGAGTCGTTGTTCGTCAGCTGCACCCACTGCAGCAGGTCGGTGAGGTGGGTCGAACGGGCGAGAGCCACCACCGGTCCGTTGTCGGTCAGAATGGTCTGCCAGGCCAGGGTTCGGATCAGGAAGCTGGTGAAGAAGGGCGCGATCACCAGCACCAGGAGGAAGTTCTTCCACCTGCCAACCTTCTGGGCGATGAAATACGACAGCGGATAGGCGAGCAACAAGGTCAAGACCGTTGCTATACCGGCAAAGATGATCGATCGCACGAAGTGTGGCCAGAAATGTGACAGTGCGTCGACGTAGGTCTGGAAGTGCCACGTCAACGTGTAGCCGGTCTCGACGCTCCCGGTCTGCAGTGACTGGGAGGCCAGCGAGAGCGTGGGCACGACGAAGAAGACGACGAGCCAAGCCAACCCGGGCAGAAGCAGCAGGTATGGCGTAAAGCTGGGTCTCACCCGCCGCGGGCGTTGCACCGCCGTGACCGCAGCGTCACCCCCCGACTCGGACACTACGCGGCTCCGCTGTCATCGGCCTGGTCCTGAGCACCGGCGTGCGCGTCTTGTTTCGCGTCCAGGGCGAAGCCGTGCTCGGGAGCCCAACCGAGGGTGACCTGCGCCCCTGCGGCGACTCGCGACGTACCGTCGTTCTGCTGCACCACCATGAGCTCCTGACCCCACGGCAGCCGGACCAGATAGTTGGTGGCCAGCCCGGTGAACGAGGCGTCAGTGACGACTCCCGTCAGTCGGTTGCTGTCGCCGGTCCCATCAGGTGCGGACCCGTTCGCAACCAGCCGCAACTTCTCCGGCCGAACTCCGAGCCACAGCGCCGACGCGCCGTTCACCAGACGATCCACCGGCAGCCGCAGGCTCACGCCGTGGACATCG
>PKWT01000233.1:0-259 GCA_003132125.1 Micrococcales bacterium
GGCCAAGGGAGTTCACGGCCAGGTCATGGCTTGCCGCGCCTGAGGCGTGGCCGGCCAGGGCCAGTGGGAGGATCGCCAGAATGCTGAGCGCGGCGAGTGCGGCCATGCCGGAGCGGCGCCGGACCAGTGCGGCGCCGATGGTCACCACCACCACCAGCCCGGTGCTGATCGTGGCAACGCGCAGGAACTCAAGCTGGAACAGGAAACTCTGGAACTGCCCGCCGAAGGTCGGGTCGCTGAGTGGGGTGCCGGAAAGGTC
>PKWT01000233.1:271-2919 GCA_003132125.1 Micrococcales bacterium
GCCGCCATCACGAGCAGCCCAACGGTGCTCGCCGCCGCGAGGTCGTGGATGGCTCGCACAATGGGAATGCCCCAGCGCACGACGGCACCGATATCCGGCAGGCCGGCGACCGGGGCGGCGAACGCTCCGCCGAGCAGACCGGCGGGGATGACCACCGCGAACACCGCGACCACGGCCAGGATCAGGGGCAGTTTCTCGGGCCGCGCGGCTTGGCCTTGTGCCGTGGTCACGCCCTGAACCCGAGTACCTTCGGGTCACCGTCGGCGAGAGGCGGGGTGGTCACGAGTTGTGGTCCCGTTCGTCATGGGGAGTGGTGCGCGGTTTTCGGGTGCTGATGAAGATCACCACCAGCAGGAGCACGACCACGCCTCCGGCCACGACCCACAGGACGGGTGACTGCCCGGACCCACTGGCAGGGGCGGAGGTTGAGGAGTTCGTCGTGGTGGTGGCGGTCGGGCGCTGACCGGCTGAGGCTGCGGTCGCGGTGAAGGAGAACGTGCCGCTGACCGGGTGACCATCGGCTGAGGTCACCCGCCAGAGCACCTTGTACTGGCCCGCCGGCGAACCCGGCTGCAGGTGTTCGGACACGGTGCTGTTGACAAGGACCGCCACGCCGCTCTGGATCGGCCCGCCCGGGCCGGTGACGATGATCTCGGTTCCAACGGCCAGGGCTGGCTCGTTGAACGTCAGCGTGACCGCAGCCGGAACGACTTTCACGGTCGACCCGTCCGCAGGGGAGGTCCCTTCCAGGGTGTTGTGCGCCTGCGCCGCGGTGGCGGCCCCGACCAGCAGGGCCGCCGCCGCCAGCACGACCGCCAGCGCCCGGGGGCGCCAGCGGTTGCCGAACAGGTGTGGGTGGCTCACTTGACGTCTGTCTTCGGGTGGCGCCGGAGCAGAACCAGCCCGCCGGCAGCCACAGCCGCCAGCAGGGCGATACCGCCGAGCACGCGGGCAGTGTTATCCGTTGTCGTCGCGCCGGGTGCGTTCGTGCCCGAGGCCTGGGTGTTGGCCGCCGGCGTGGGGCTGGCACTGGCCTCGGTTGCGGAAGCCTCGGTAACGGTGAACACCGGTGCGGGGTGCTCCGGTTCGGCCTTGCCGGCCACGGTCGGCTCCGTCCAGTGGACCACCGTGCCGTCGGAGTAGTACTGGGCCACAGGCAGGACCATCTCACCGGCGGCCGGCAGCGCATCGGTGGCCAGGTAGAAGTTCTGATACTCCCCGGGTGCGATCTTGTTCCCCGGCAGAGCAGTCCAGGTCACCGTGTGCGGGGCCTTGGTGATGGTGGCACCTCCGACGTTGACCGGTTTGGGCAGCGGTGCCTCGGCGACGGTTGCGGTCCAGCCCGCCATGGGCTGGGTGGACACGTCGGTGAGCGGCCGGTCCTGCGGCAGGGTGACCACGAGCTTGATGGTGTTGGCGGTATCGGACTCGTCCGGGACCCGGAACGCGAGCTCGGCGCCCTGCCCGGCGGTGGTGACATCGGGGTGGACACCCACATGGGCTGAGGCGCTGAGCGCGGTGCCGACCACCACGGCTCCGACCAACGCGGCAACGGCACCGGCTCGGGCAACACGGGAGGAGGCAACCGACGCGGGTCGGGTGAGCAACTGACGGGAGATGATAGTCATGATCATGGAATCCTTTGATGCGGGCTCAGCGCACACGCCCCCGTTGATTGAGGGCAGGCCAGAGCTGGGAGGAAGAGAAAGGGGCTGTCGTTCGGGGAGCGGTCATCCGAATCCGGCAGGCAGGCAGGCTCACGCCGGCGTCCTGATCAGGGTTCAAACGATGGCGAACAGACCCCGGGGTGGCGGACCACGCCGACCCACACCGCCACAGGCGAACCGCACCCGCAACATACTGGGCGCACCATAGGAGAAGGCCCGGACCGCCGGGAGAACGGGCGCCCCTGCCGGCAACCACCGGGCCGGGCGAACCCATCCGGCCAGGAACCACATCAGCTTCTCGCCGTAGGCCAGCAGCGCAGCCATCAGCGCCGTGGCCGCGATATGCGCACCGAGCATGATCATGGCCGAGGACATGGAGCCCTGGCCCATCCCTGCATGGACCATGCCGGATGCGCACTCTGGCGCCAGCTGGCCGCCGTGGCCCATGGCAACGTGTCCACCGGCTGGCGCGCTCATCCCGGTCAGCACGCAGCCGGCCGGCGCACTCAGTCTCATGAAGGCCTGGTGCAGGAGCACCTGCATCCCCGCCAAGGACACCACGACACGAAGCGGGCTCAATCGAACTCGCGTAAGCAGCACCGAAGCCATGCCTATCAGCCCAGCCAGGAGGAGAAACACCGCCGGCCCCGGTGCGGCACCCCCGGCCACAACATGCGCCACCGACGCCAGGACGAAGGCCACCACGCCCAGCGAGGCCGCGCGCAAACCGCGCAGCAACCCGTGAGCCGGTGAGAGCATAGCCGTCACGCTAAGCCGAAAGTTGGGGTCAAGGCGATGTCCGGGGAGCCAACATCAGCGTGTCCCACCAGGTGCTCCGAGGGGTCGATCCCGACGACGATCTCTTGGCCTGCCGTCGGTCACGGCTCTCGAATCCAGGTTCCAGTCGACAGAGCGTGCGGCACCCACAAGGACGCTGCGGCTTTCTCCGTGGGCATGGCTTTGAAGGTCATCACTCTTTCT
>PKWT01000233.1:2930-5582 GCA_003132125.1 Micrococcales bacterium
CGCACTGGTGCGTACGTGATTTCCGCCGCGGCTGGCCTGGAACGACACGTAGCCTGATCTGCATGGGCGCTTCGTCGGATCTAGCCTGACTGATCGCCAGCAACCGCGGGTCACTTCAACCCCGGCTACGCGACGCGGACCCTGATCACCGGGTTCGCTTTGCCAGAAGTACAGCAGCAAAGTACAGCAGCGGGGCCACTCTTCGGCGATGCGTAGGGTGCCTCTGCGCTTCTCTCACGTGCTCAACGCCCGTTGACGACACCCTCGCCCGTGGTTCGGGACGAAGAGGCCGCAGGTTCAAATCCTGTCACCCCGACCACGTTTGTGCAGGTCAGCGACCTGCCTAGAACTGGTGAGGAGGTCTCTGGCTGCCAGTACAGCAGCAAAATGCGGCCAGTACAGCAACGAAGATGAGAATTGACCTGCGCATCGCAAGGGACTCCCACAAGCCTGCGCTGCGCGTCGCCATCGGCACGAGGGTTCGCATAGATCTCCAAGTCCTCCACAACGGGTTCGACCTTGAGCGGCCCTTGACCAGGAACAGGTGCGGCGCCTCAAGTGGGTCAGTCGTGGCATTCTGTGATGAGAAGCCCAACTCGATTTCGAACGAAGACAGTCGAGGCGCCCCGTGAGTGACGAGGACGATCGTGCCACCACTCACTTTCGTGCATCCGATTCCGGCGTGACTGCGGGGGCGGGCACCGTTCATCTCGTTCTCGGATACGACGCGAGCCCGGCAAGCCAGAACGCTTTGACCGTGGCAGCAGACCTTGCTCGACGTCTTCAAGCCCAGCTTCACGTGGTGCACGCGATCGCCATGACGGACTACCCCATCGACCCTGACGAGGCTGATTGGGAGGAGAGGGGGAGTCTGGCCCTTGCGGCCGAACGGGAGGCCATCGAGGTCGCGTTGCAGTTCCACTCGACGGGGTGGACCTACCACGAATGGCGCGGCGATCCGGCCCAGCTCCTTTGCCAGATGGCTGACGCCCGTGAGGCCCTCATGGTGATCGTCGGCATTCACCACGGCGGCCGCGGAGCCGGGCTTCACCGACTGATGACTGGCTCGGTATCACGCCGGCTCACGGAGCAGGCCCATTGCCCGGTGCTCGTCGTACCGTTTCGCGAGCACCGGTGACGCATTCGCCTGAGTAGGCCCTGGCGTACGGAGGGAAGGCTAGAACGTGACGTCGCCGACCCGCCACCCCGTGTGTAAACTGCGGCGCGTAGCACCGGCGGTGGGGCTCGCCGTACCCGAACCGTCACTCCGAGTGGGTGACCAACAGTCCCTACCTGAAGACCTCGTGGTGCCCTTGGCCTGCGGGCCCGTCCAGGTAGGGAGGTCACGCCGGTGCCCGACGAGCAGCCCATCGACAACACGCGCGCCGCGGCCCGCGAACCCGTCGACCCTGACATCGACCTGCGGCGGGCCAGACCGGCCCGTCGCAGCCGAGGCGATGTCGCGATGCTGGCCACCATCGCCGCCGGTGGCGCGACCGGGGCCGCGGCGAGGTACCTGATCGGGCAGGGCTGGCCGACGGCTGCGGGGGCATTCCCGGCCAGCACACTGGGGATCAATGTTCTTGGTTGCGCGCTGATCGGTGTCCTGATGGTCCTGATCACCGAGGTGTGGAGCAGGCAGCGTCTGATCCGCCCGTTCCTCGGAACAGGGGTCCTCGGTGGGTTCACCACCTTCTCCACCTACACGGTCGACATACAACGGCTCGTTGCCGGTGCCCGCGTGGACATCGCGCTGTTCTACCTCGTCCTGACCCCTGTCGGCGCGCTCCTGGCCGTATGGGTGTCAGCAACCGCAACACGACGCTTGGTCAACTGGAGGATCCAATGAGACTCACCGGCACCGCCCAACGGCTCACGATCATCGTCGGAGATTCCGACCACTGGCACCACAGACCGCTGTTCACCGAGATCGTCCACCGCGCCCACGCCGCCGGTCTGGCGGGGGCAACGGTCCTGCACGGCGTCGAAGGCTTCGGCGCCACCAGTCGGATCCACACCTCGCGAATCCTGAGCCTGTCCGAGGACCTGCCTGCCGTCATCGTCATCGTCGACAGCCACGACCGCATCCGCGACTTCCTGCCGCAGCTCGACGAGCTCGTGAGCGAGGGACTGGTCATCCTCGATGACTGCGAGGTGATCCGCTACGTGGGCAAGAACCCCGACGGAACCGGCGGTGGACACGCCCCCCTCGACGTCCCCGGCCACGATCGGTGAACCTGTTCCTGGTCATCGCTGGTGCGGCCGTCGGGGCGCCGCTGCGGTATCTGAGCGACCGGGCCATCCAGACCCGCCACGACACGGTCTTCCCGTGGGGCACCTTCACCGTCAACGTGCTCGGATCGCTGATGCTGGGCATCATCGCCGGAGCCGTTGCGGCTGGCGGTGCATCCCCGCAGGTCCAGCTGGCCCTGGGCACCGGGTTCTGCGGTGCGCTGACCACCTACTCCACGTTCTCCTACGAGACGCTGCGCCTGCTCGAGGACGACGCCCGGCTCTTCGCCGCTGCCAACGTGGTGGCCAGCATCGTGGCCGGAGTCGGCGCTGCCTTCCTCGGCGTTGCTATCGGCCTGGCGATCTGGTCATGACCGGTCACCCCACCCGACCCTGCTCGTGCCCAGAGCATCGACAAGG
>PKWT01000031.1 GCA_003132125.1 Micrococcales bacterium
TCAGGTAGGCGGCGAGCGCCTCCTGCGCCTCGTCGACGATCGAGTCCACCGCGGTGAACCACGCCATGGCCTGCGTGAGCACGTTGACGTCCTCAGGGTCCAGGGCGCGCCCGGCCGGCTTCGGCGGGGTCGTCACCAAGCCGGACTCGGCGAAGGCCCGCACGGCCACCGTGGAGTCGAGGTATGCGGGCGAGTTGACCGGGGCGACGTCGACGAGTTGGCCCTGCAGGAGCGTCCGCATCGGGAAGCCCTGCTCGGTGAACCCCCACTCGTCCTCGATGCAGTAGAACGCGAACGAGGAGTAGCGCAGGTCGCCACGCTTGGCTAGGACGGACGTGTCGCGCCCGACCGTGGTGTCCGGCAGTGGGTTGTCGTAGACCAGGCCGACGTCGTCGATCGAGAGGGTCAGCGTGCCGGCCTCGGTGGTGCCGAGCAGCCCGGCGTCACTGTGGTTCGCACGGCACAGCACGCGGACGTTGTCGGCGAGCGACTTGTTGAAGAATCCCGGGGCGATGCGCTCGACGAACCCGCCGAGGTTCTGGGACAGGACGTTGAACTTCGCCGCGTACCCGTGCAGGGTGCCGAGGCCACCGGCGGGGTCGGCCCGGAGCTCGACGACCTGCGCGAAGTTACGGCGCTCGAGATCACGCATTCGGTCCTCCTGAAGGTCCGGGACTTGCTGGGGCGGCGACCGGCGCGGCCACCACCGAGGAGTTGCCGCGATACCACGCCTGCCATTGCGCGGCTTCCTCGTCGGTCAGCGGCGGCTTGTCCTCCGCTGCCCGGGCTTCCGTGAGCGTCTCTTGCCCGGACGCGAGCGCGGCCACGTGGGCGAGGGTGCGGGTGGTCTTGTCGCCCTGGGAGAGCTGGTCCAGGTCGAAGCGGAAGTACTGGGGCCGCGGGAAGATCTGGTTCAAGGCGGCCTCGAGGCGTGCGCACCACACGGCCAGAGTCCGGGAGGTGAGCTTCGCGGCGTCCTGCTCGAGGGTCTTGTACGTCAGGGATGCGCCGGTCTCACCGCCGACGTCCTCGGGAGACACGCGGTAGATCGCGGCGACCTGGGTGGCGTTGGACTTGATCGTCTCCAGGAACTGGGACTCGTTCGGAGAGACGGACAGGGTCTTGTAGTCCCAGTCGGCGCCCGTGACGAACACGTCCCGTCCGCGGATCGCCTCCTTGTAGCGCTTCTTGATCTTGTCGGCCTCGTCCGGGGGGACCGTGCGGCCGATGTTCTTCAGCTGGCCGGACGGGTTCGCGCCGTTGCGGAACCAGTCGTCGCCGTGCTGCTGGGCGCGCATCCCCGTCTCGATCTGCAACTTGAACAGGCCGAGCGGGCTGTAACCCTTGACGGACCCGGGGAACGTGTACGCGGGGATGTGCACCACGAGGGTCCGGTCGAGCTCGCGACCACGCCAGTAGTACGTCGGGTAGTGGAACCAGTCGAGCTGCTCCTCGATGACCGTCACGTCATCGGGTGCGAGCCACTGGATCTGACCTGGGCGACCCTGGGAGTCCAGGGCGGTGATGTACCCGTAGGCGTTGCCGCGCAGCAGCAGGGACGTCAGCGCCTGGTGTAGCCAGTCGATCTTCGTGCCGTATGGCGCCGGCTTGGTCACCAGCGTCGGCTGGGACGGCAGGAGCATGCGCGTGCCGTCGGGCGACTCACGGAATACCCGCAGCGGAGCCGTGGAGACCAGGTCCGCGATCAGTGACGTCGCCGCGTACACGGGTATCAACCGCAGGCCGCCGGCGACGATGTCCGGGCCACCGATCGCGTTGGCGACCGACCCGCCCGAACCCCACACGTCCTGGTAGGACAGGCCGCGCTGCTCGGCCCCGCGGAAGAAGAGGCTCACTGGCGCACCGCCCGGGCCCGCACCGATGCGCTCGTGAGTCGGTAGGACATCGCCAGGAGCGCCACACCGGCCGCGATGAACGCCGCCGGTACGAACACCAGGGCGATGCCCGCCACGACCAGCCCAGCCCCAGCCAGGTCCAGCAGGGACGTGCCCACCGAGCGCGAGAAGAGGACCGCGGCCATGCGCCCACCGGTGGCGGTGACACGACGACCGGCAGCCTTCAAGGTGGCCTTCACGTCGCCTCCGATCAGTAGAACGAGTCGAGCAGGTCGTAGTCCTCAGGGGCCGTCTCCACCCACGCGAACCGGGCCACGGTCACGGCGTACAGCGGGGTGATGTCCGCGAGCGCCTTGCGGGTGAAGAGCCATGCGCCGTCGCCGACCATGCGCTTGGATGCCCCGGCGAGAGCGGTGTTGAGCATGGGTTCGTCAAGGTGGCGGATCAGGGTGGCGAGGACGTCGTCGTAGAGGGCGCCGCAGGCGTCGACCTTGTCCCGGACGGAGAACCTGCGGACGTCGAAGCCCGCGGTCTCGAGGTCTGTCTTCAGTGCGCCGGCAGCGCCTGAGCCGTCGATCGCGACGAGGTTGCCGCCGTGGATCCGGCGCAGCTCGACGAGCTTCGCGACCGCGCCGTCGGTTCCTGCGATCTGGCCGATCGCCTCGACGTACACGCGGGCCGTCGGGTCGGACGAGCGAGCCGCGAGACCGAACGATGTCGTCGAGCGATCCGGCGCGACGTCCAGGCCCCAGACCGGCGGGCCGGTCCACGGTGCGTCGACGCCCTCAGGGACCTTGCAGAGCCCCCAGCTCGCCGGCGGGATGACACCGATGCCGGCTTTCTTGTCGCGCCACTGGTTGAGGTACGCGCGGCGGAACTCGTCGTCGTCCATCTTGTCGCGCTCGGCCTCGATGACGGACAGGTCGATCGTGTGGTCGAGAGCCGGGAGGCATCCTTCCCAGACGTCCGGGTCGTCGGCGTCGGCGTCGTCCAGTGCCGAGTACTCGAAGTAGGCCACTCGCGAGCGTGCGGATGGTGTCTGGATGCGGGCCCGGCCATCGTCGACCTTGGCGCGTAGGTACGTCGAGTCGCCGTCGCCGGCGGCGGAGGCGATCCACAGCTGGGCGTTGGGCTTGGTCGTCATGGCCGGGCTCATCGCCTGCTCGAGGCGGGAGTCCGTGTGAGCGAACGCCTCGTCGATGTGGCCCTCGTCGAGCGGCGGACCGTGGCCGGCCTTCTTCGTGACCGCGTCGATCCACCACCGCGACCGGTTCGCGAACGCGATGTGCTCGCTGCCCGCGGCCGCCCTCAGACCCGGCTTCGGGCCGCCCGTCGCGGCAAGGAAGTAGCTAAGGGCACTGTCCGAGATCGGGTCGTAGAAGTCTTCTTCGAGGCGCCGGCGCGCCATGTTCCTGGTCTGCGCGGTGTACACGTGGCGCTGTCGCGGGGCCGACAGGCACCGGTGTGTGCCCTTGGCGAGGAGGATCGTGGTCTTGCCCTGCTGGCGCGGGATGATCAGCCGCACCTCGCGGTAGAAGAAGAACCCCGTGGCCGGGTTGATCTCGCACGCGACGTCCGCGACGTACCGCTGCCACGGCATGAACGGTGTGCCGAGCGCGGCGCCGACCTTCGCGACCTTCCCGCCGAGGGTGGCGCGAGTCAGGTTGCGTTCAGTCCCGAACCGCGGGGGCGGGTCAGTCGCTCGAGCCGAGGTCACTGAGGAACGCCGCGGCATCTTCGGAGACGCTGGACCCGGCGGACACGGCACGCAGCCGGTTCAGCAGCTCCATCGTCCGCAGCTCGAGCGGGGACACCAGGTCGAGACGGTCGTGACGGTTGACCTGGTCGAGCATCCGCGCGTTCAGCCGCGCCATGCGCGAGAGCGTCCGCCTCCACGGCGGCTCGCCCGTCAACCCGCGCAGGTCGCGGCGCAACGCAGTCTCGATGCTGCCCGCCGGCGCGGTGAAGTCGATCGACAACGGAGCAGCCACGGGCTCGACGTCCGCGAGGACGACCGCGGCCGCGACCTCCTCGTAGACGAGCTCGCGACGCTTGTTCGCCCGGTACGTGCGCATGTAGTCGCGCTTGGCCGCCCGGCAGATCTCGCAGTGACATCCGCGGCGGTAGCCGGCGAGGCCGTGGTTGGTCACCGGAGTCGCCATCAGGTCGCTCCGATCACACCCTGTAGGGCCTCACGTGGGCGATTCAGTGGGGAGAAAAAAAGGTTCACTGGGCGGTCGCCCATACCCCAGATTCTCAAAGAATCGGCGTCTGACCTGCGATGACGCTAGAACGGCCAGTCGCGGGACGTGCGGCGAGGCGGGTCCTTAGCCCGCCTCTTGCCGGCATTGCATCCGAAGTGAGCGGGACGAAGGTTCCACCGCGCCGTCGGATGCCCGCCGTACTGCAGATCCTGGATGTGATCGAGGGACGGACCGTGCGGATGGTTGCGCCTGAGCCCGAAGATGATGACCCGATTCAGTTCGGGGTAGAGGCACACCGGCGTCTGACACAGCGACCCGGGCGGACACAGTTCCTGGACGAGCGAGCGCCACAATCGGCCACCGCGACCGCGTCTCGGATCCCACTCGGCCAGGACCACTGCTAACCCCCAGCCCTGCACGGCGCTCGGTACCCGATCCGGTGCGCGAGCTGAGGTGATGATGAGGACTGGTGACGTCGGATCGCACGACGTTCGACGACCCGGAGCAGGCCCACCAGCCCAGCACCCGACCGAAGCCGGGACGATCTGCACCCAGGGCGTGCGGCCCTGGGAAGCACGAAGGCCCGGTCAACGACCGGGCCTCTCTCTGGGCACAGCATGCCCACTGACTGAGACGGTACACCGCACGGCCTATCTCTCGCGCCACGCGCGCGCAATGCGGCGTGTCGTCACCACGGCCGGGGTACGAGCTTCATCCGAGGAAGCGGCGGAAACGTCACGAGCGGAGTGCGTGGAAGCGTCAGGAGAGGACCAAACGGGGGCGTCAGGAGGAAGTGCTCCTGCCACGTTGTGAGCGGCATATCTGGGCCGAAGTGCTTGCGAACGAACGCCACGATCAGCGCCCCGTCCCACCGTTGCGGAGAGACGTGGTCCCGTCGCAGCTGGTGTCGCATCTTGTCGACGTTCATCGGCCGACCCTGCGCGGTGGGCCGCCTACCGGGGCGAAGACCCAGCGTCGTTGATTCTCACGCCACCCGACGATCGTGTACGTCGTGATGACCGGGCCGCTGAACAGCAGATCGACCGGATCGCTCGCGCGGCTGAAGAGAGCAGACGAACGCTGCGACGCGACCCGCCACGGATCCCAGACGCTGCGGACGTGATGGATCTCGCCATCGTTCGGACCACCACGCAGCTCGACCTCGAGCGTCTTCGGCCGCCAGGCAGCGGTGACCTCGATGAGGTGCTGGTCGTTGGCTGGCTTGTCCTCGAAGGCGACGTCCTGAGTCGAGGCGTCGACAGCGAAGACCTGGGCCTCGATGGTTAGGCGACGTGCTAGTTCGCTGTGGAACGCGTCCATCGCCGTGCCCGGGTGCTGCAGGACGAGGAGCTCGTCGATGGTGCCAGCCACGAAGAGCCGGCCGACGTCGTCGATCTGCCGGAGTGTCCAGGTCGTCATCGCTGCGGACCTTCCTGGGGTTCGATCCAGCCGAGGTCGATGACGACGCCCCAGTTGTAGCGATGCTGCCGCGCCCACTTGCTGCAGAGATAGCGGACCCGGTTCCTCGGGACGCCAAGCCGATCACCCGCATAGCGCGGCTGCTCGCCGGCGACGAGCGCCGACCAGAGAGCGACCTCGTCTGGCCGGGCCGGCATGCTCACGGCTTCCACTCCTGCTGATAGTCCCGGTGCTCGACGTAGATGGAGGCGAGGAGTTGGCACGTCGAGAGGCCGTTCTCGCGCCACCCTTGCACCAGCCCTTGCTGATGAAAGTCGAGCGATTTCTTCTCGGCGAGGGCGAGGCGGTACATCTCGACAATCTGCCGATCAGCCGCGCATCGACGCAGAACACGGTCGGGGTCATGGCGACAGACGTGCTCGTCGATCGTCATCGGCAACGCCACTATCCGCACACCATCAGCAGCCAGATCGCGCGTCGCCGAGGCGTCCCACGAGCGGCTCCACGATGACCACTCTCCCGTGCCAGGCCCGCGCGCCGACAACGCCGCCGACTCGACCTCGGCGATCCGGGCAAGCAGGAACTCGGTCAGGGTCATCGTGTCGTCTCCAGTTCTGGGATCGGGTCGGCCATGGCCAGGCGGACGTGCTCGCCGAGGATCCCGATTGTCGTTGAGTCCCACGCTGAGCCGCAATGCCGGCAGACTGCGGCGAGCGGATCGAGTCGGACCTGCAGACCGCCGCGCTTGGAGCACACCATGCACGGCACGTTCGGCTTCAGCGGTGCCGTGTCCCAGGTCGTGACGATCCGCGCCTGAGCCCACCAGCGCAACACATCCCGGTCGAGGCAACCGAGGTCGCCGGCGTCGAGCTCGTGCGCACGGGAACCGATCGTGACCAGATCCTGCGCCAACGTGCCCGGCTCGGACTGCAACGCCCGGCGGACCCACCACCTGGACTGGCGGCGGATCGTGCGCAGGCAGTCGACCGCATCGAGGCTCCCGGGCGGCTGCGAGTCGTACCCCGACGACGACGTGCCGGCCGTGCTGCCACCGATGACCTGGGCCAGCTGCTCGATCAGCGGCGGGTACTCGGTGACCAACGGTCGAGGCTCCAGGCGCACCCCGTCAGCCGAGAGCAGCCACTGGGTCTCCCGCGTCGTCATCGGCTCGGTCAGGTCAGCGATGCGATCCGAGATCCGCTCACGGATGACCTGACCCCGATCGTGCTCAGCGTGCTGGTCTGGCCCACGGTGGTAGCCCATCAGGTGTCTCCTCGGTTCGGGTTGCGACGGCCACCCCTGCGACCACGACGGCGGGCAGGCGGATCAGACAATGCGAGATCGATAGCCGTGGAACGTCCAAGACCAAGATCAGGCCCGACCCGACCCGACCCGGCAGGTGTAGTTCTGACGGACCTCGGAACTGCATTCCGTGGGACTTCTTGGGGTACTTCTTGGGCACGCCCGGGCGCCGGTGCGGTGTTGTCGCTCGTCGCCGTCGCAGATCGCACTCTCTTGGGTGCGGTATCTGCGCCAGGCGCCAGCGCCAGTCGCACTTCGTCGTCCACGGGCGTGGTGGGGTATCCGTTGTCGGTCAGCTTCTTCGCGGTCGCCTCGCCATACCGAGGACGTTGCGGGGCAGGGCGCAGCGTGTGCGCCGAGTCCCACCGTTCGACGTCGCCGCCACGTGCCCGGTTGCAGCCCACGCATGCGACGACCATCGTCTCGACCGTGCCGGGCTGGCCCGGGACCAGGTGATCCCACTCACCCGAGCGCGCCGTCTTGCGACCGAGCCAGACGACGCCGATCCCGCACCAGCGGCAACTGTCACCGTCGCGCAGCAGCACCGGGATGAGCAACGACACGTTCCGGGTGTCGTTGCGCTGCTGGCGCTCCCACTCGACCTCGGCCTTCGAGCGCAAGTGGATGAAGTCCGGGTCCTCGATGAGCTTGTACCCGGCCCCGTGATCGGTGCGGACCTTGGTCAGCAGCCTGTGCTTGACGGCCAGGCGCAGCAGCTCGGTCGTGCGGGACCCACCGAGCATCTCGACCGTTCCGACGTCCAGGACGTAGTCCGTCGTGTGGGCACCGGACTGCATCGACAGGCGCCACACGAACCCGGCAATCTCGTTGATGGTGCGGTCGTCGGCCCTGGCATCGCCGCGGACAGCCATCAACTTCGGGTAGGTGGCGCCAGTGTCGCCGCTGCGTTGCCAGGCCATGCGGTCCAGCGCCTCCTTGAGGTCATGAGCTAGTCAGAGCAGGCACACTCGCCGGTCTGCTGATTGATCCATCTGCCGCACGAGTCACAGCGCTCAGGCTCAGCCATCGGGTCCACCTCCTCCCGGGTCGCAAGTCGGGTGTGACAGGTACGTCGCATCACGGGCCGCCAGGACGCCGTCGAGCGGCTGCCCGCACTCAGAGCACCGCGGCGCCTCAGACGGGCGCCTGTGGGCCGTGGACGGGCAGGAACGCGAGTGCTGACGGAACAGCGGTTCGTCCTCCGGCGGTGTCTCGTGACCCGCGATGACCACGGCGCGCTGGCCGTCCTTCGTCGTCTTGGGCCACACCCGACCGTCCGGGTGCGGGAACGGGTCAACCTCGAGGTTCTTGCCCGACTCGGTGATCACAACCCGCACCGCATGACCACAGCCCGGCGCCTGGCAGACGCTGACCCCCGGGAGCATCCGCTCACGCGCCTCGAGCAACCCCAGGGCACGCGCCCACGTCTCCACCGACGGCGCAGACGTCAGACCAGCAGCCCGCCGAACCCGGTTACGCCGATCCGCGTCAGCCACCGTCCCACCGACGCACTTCAGCTCGTACACCCGATACCCCATGCCAGCTGCCGTGGCCGCGAGCGCCTTGGCCTTCTTCTCACGGTTGGCCTCGGCTGTCGGGTTGTGCGCGAAGTGGTCCTGCGCGCCGGCGGCGCTCACTGGTTGGCCAGCTCGAGGAGCACGTCCGCGTGGCAGGGCTGGTTGAGCGGGCACCAGCACGCGAGGTCGCGGCCGGCGAATGCTGCGCGGATCTCCGGGGCGTCGGGTGCGAACGCCTGCCGGTACATCTCGACAGCCAGCGACGGGGTGACACGGAACTCCCGGACGTAGCGGCCGCCCGGACGCTCGTGCTCGACGAACACCGATGAGCCGACCGCCCACGGGTTCCCCCACTTGCTCGGTCTGGCGACGATCACGGCGTCGGGGTTGTCCGCACGCCATGGGCGCTGGCGGGACATCTGGACGCGCTTCGGCGCGCTCACCGGGACGACTCCGGGCGGTACAGGAGCGTGGCGATGCGTGGGCCCATGAGCGGGCAGTCGGCTGGTTGGCCCACCCGAACGAACCCGCCGTCTGTCGCCTGCCATTCGTGGCGCGGCCAGCCGGAAAGCCATTCGCGGGAGCCACCGAACTTCTGCCAGATCCGGTGCTCGTAGGGCTCGACCGTCATCAAGGTCATCACCACACTCCCCACAGGCAGCGCGTCCATGTCCTCGGCGGTCGCGATCGTCACCGCGGTGGCGGCCAAGGCGGCACGGGCGAGATGGTGCCAGTACGCCCGAATGTCGTCGTCGGTGGGGTGCTCCGGAATGCCCCAGAGGGCATCCTCGACGAACATCGCCTCCGCCGCCGCCGCGACCTCCTGTTCGGCGGTCATCGCTTGAGCCCGAGCAATTCGGCGAGGGCGACGAAGCCTTCGGACACTCCACGACCGATCTCGGAGAACGCGCCGCCGAGGATCCGGGCGGTGTTCATGTAGGGCTGGAAGATGCACGCCAAGCAGGTCACCTCGGCCAGGGGCGACGCCCAGCCGAGAGGTGCCTGCTTGCCGCCCTGGCAGATCGGGCTCACCTGCCCCAGACCGCGAGCGTGGATGACTGCTCTGGAGCCGGTCATGATGCGAACCCGGGGCGCGCGGCGGGCGGATCCGCGGGAACGATCACGAGCTTGTACCCGAACGCGGCGACGACCTCGCGGAGCTGGTCGAGCGTGACGGTCCCCGGGATGTCCGGCAGGGGCTTCGGATCGGTGGTCACGAGATCGCCTCCGATGCGTCCTCGACGTCGACCTCGATGGGGCGCCGGTCGACGAACTCACGAGGGACGACGATGAGGGCCGCTGGGGCGAGCGGGTCGAAGGCCTCGACGGGCAGGCGCACGGTGACCTTGATGGCCACCTGATCGCGCGCGAGCACCGCCGGCCGGTTCGTGCGCAGCGCGACGATCCTGGTCTTCTCGATGCAGCGCAGGCCCGTCTCGGGATCGGGAGAACCGTAGCGAGGCCGCGTTCCCTCGATCACGAGGTATGCCGTGGCATCGACCTGCTGCTTGGTGGTCATAGGACGTTGCCTTCCCAGTGGCACCGGCACCCGCAGGTGGTCGGCTCGTCGGTCTGCTCGTTCCACGCGTCGCCAGCGCACGCGCGGTGCTTGTTCTGCTCGCAGTCGGGGTTGAGCGGGGTCTTGAGGGTCACCGGCGGCCGGGCTGGCAGGGTGCTGCGCCCGGTGGCGTCGACCTCGAGGTTCGTGAGCCCGTACCTCAGGCGGATGGTGCTCTCGGAGACACGCTGAGAGACGGACGCGTCGATCACGAACCTGTCCACCGCGTCGGTGAGCTTCTGGATCAGCCACTCGGCCGTGGCGAGTACGTCGCGCTCGTCGCTGACTTCTCCGCCGGCCGCCATGACCTTCAGCGCCTCGAGGAGCGACGCGACGGTCACCACTCGGGGATCTCGGTACGGAACCGGGCCAGCTCGGCGAGGAGCCGGTCAGTCTGCTCCTCGATGTCGCCCTCGATACAGGTCGCGCCCGGCGGGACGTCACCGAGGGCCTCCGCGATCCGCCAGCTGATCGCATTGAGCACGACCGAGTCGACGGTCAGGCGCCGGACCTCGGTCGCGCAGCAACCCTCGGGATGCGATGCGAGCGCGAGGAGCTCGTCAGGATGCAGGACTGGGTGCGGTGCGGTGGTCAGGCCGATCGGCTCCGAGAAGCCCTCGAGCGTGGCGGCCGCGAGCGCGAGGTTGGCGTGTACCTGGGCGACGGCGATGAAGCCGGTGCGCAGGGAGACGCTGATGGTTTCGCGGGCGTCGTCGAGAGCGGCCCGGGCCTGGTTGCGTTCTTGGTCGTAGGTGGTCATGCGGTGTACCTGCTTTCGATGTTGAGGGCTTGGCGGTCGCGGAGGATGGTGCGGGCGGTTGAGGAGCAGCGGTGGGCGATCTTGGCGTCGGAGATGCCCTGGGCTGCGAGGCGAGTGACGATGAGCCGCCTTTCGGTGCGGGTGAGGGGTGTTCGGTGGCCGGTCATGGCGCGTCGGATCGCGACCTCGTCGACTGCGGTGCTGGGTGGGGGGCCGAGTGACGGCTTGGCGGTCGGGTCGTCGATCGTGTCGTCGTCCCACGCGAGGGGTGGTGGCCAGCCGGCGGCCAGTGCGCGGGCCCGCGTGATCGCGGACGGGCCGGGCGTCATGGACAGGCGGTCGTAGAGGGCGGTGATCCGGCGGGCGGTGGTGGCCTCGATGCGGGGACGCTCGTCGGTGAGGTGGTGCACGGCGGATCGGGTGACGCCCAGGCGCTCGGCGAGGTCGCCATAGGTCCAGCCGATCGCCGAGAGTGCCTGGATCCGGCGGCGGGTGCCGACCGCGTTCAGCATGTGCGGGTTGCCGGTCAGGACGTCGAGGCGGTAGCGGGACTGGCGGCGGGCGGTGGCGGCGCTGCAGGGCGCGCAGCGGCACCCTGCGGAGTACCGGGCGGGCGTGCCGTGCCCGGGGGTGGACCCGGGGATGCCGCGGCTCATACCCCACCGACAGGTGCGTGGTAGGTGTCCTGGTCGTCGCGGATAGCCCGCTCCCAGCACTGCCCGCACGCGACGCCGCCGACCATCGACCGGTTGGCGTGGTGCACGGGCGTGCACGCGGCGGCCGCGACGTCGGCGAGGCAGTGACGGGCGGTGAACCACGTCGACCTGGGTGCACGGCGTTCGGCGATCGCCACCGACTTGTCGTGCAGCTCGCGGGCGAGGGCGGTTGCCTCGGCGACGGTCATCTCCTTCTTGACCACCATCTCAGTGACGTCACCGGGCAGGGTCCGCAGCAGCAGCCGACCGGTGATCGTCGACGCGGCGTACCCGGTGCGCTGGGAGATCTCCGTGATCGTCATACCCGTGTCCCGCAGCGCCTGGAACGCCGCGGCCTGCTCGACGGGGCCGAGGGCCTTGTGCATCGCCGCGGCGAGCATCACCGCCACGTGAGAGGCCGAGGCCATCCGGGACGAGAGCGCCAGACACGGCAACGACTTCGCGCCGATCAGCTTCGCCGCCGCGAGACGACGATGCCCGTCCACGACCACCCACCCGGTGCCCGACTGCGCGACCACGAGCGGCTGGAGCAGACCCACCGCGCGGATCGACGCGGCCAACTCGGTCAGGTCACCAAGGTCCCGGCGGACGTTGTGCGGGTGCGGGTGGATCTGGTCAACGGCGATCGTCGGGATGCTCATGACCTCTCCCGCAGGGTTGCGAGCGCGGCCGGAAGCTCATCGGGTGCGGTGAGGACGTCGCGGGCCCGGGATCCGTTGCGCGGGCTGACGATGCCGGCGGCCGCGAGCGCGTCCATGAGCCGCTCGGACTTCGCGAAGCCGACCCGGAGCTTGCGTTGCAGCATCGACGGTGACCCGAACTGGGTCGTGATGACAAGGTCTGCGGCCTGGGCGAGGAGGTCCGCGTCGCCCGGGTCGTCGTCGCGGATGATGCGCAGCGTGTTGACGCCGGCGACCAGGACACCGGAGCCGTGGCGGAGGATGTCGGCGGCCTGGCGGGTGAGGTCGTCGACGACCGCGGCCGGGACCGCGACCTTGACGGGGCGGCGGATCGGGTCGAGGACACCGGCCCACTCCACGGTGCGATCGGTGTCCTTGCGCCGGTCATCCTCGTCGACGAGTGACGTCTCGCAGAACCCGAGGAGCGCGTCACCACACCGGATCACCAGGCTCTGGGATCTCGCGGTGATGATCGGCAACGATCCCCACGCGGCCGCCGACGCCACGAACCGGCCCAGCAGGGCCATGTCCGCGCGAACTTGCACCGTCGACACCTGGCGGGACGTGAGGGCCGCGTGCATGATCCGAGGCAGATCCGGGTACGTGTCATCGCCAGTGATCTGGATGTGCGGGACCGTCAGCGAGCGCCCGTCGAGGAAGTCGGAGAGCTCGGTGAGCACGACGCGGTGATCGGTGCGTTCGATGCGCAGGTCCTGGTTGTCCCACATCATGCGGGCGTCCGGGTCTGAGGGGGCGCGGAACACCGCGAGGACGGCCTTGGCGGCCGCGACGGACAGGTCCCAGCCGTCCGCACCGCCGTCGAGGTGCTCGGCGCCCGTGCACCGTGCTACGACCCCGGTGTGACGGTCCGTCGCCCACACGAGCAGGGCGCCGCTGATCGGCAGGAACCGCAGGCGCCCGAAGTCGGGGGTCGACTCGGACTCCTTGCCGGCGTGCGGGAGGACCGAGGCGATCGCGGCACGCATCTGGCCCCGGCGGACCGTCATGGTCGTCACGGCTTGGCCTTCGTGTGGGTGTCGATCGCGAGCTGCTCGACGGCCGCGAGGGGGTAGCCCCACGCGGCCAGGCGCACCAGGTGCGCGACCCAGACCGGCGCCTCGTAGCTCTGGCGCGCGTGCCAGAAGTCGCGCGCCCAACCGTGCTCGGCCTGCGCGGCCGCGAGCGCGACCAGGTAGCGCAGTGCGGGGCCGGGCCGGTTGAAGTCGCGGAGCAGGTTCCGGTTGAAGTCGCGGAGCAGGTCCCGGTCGGAGAGCTTCTTGTCGCCGTAGAGCAGCTCCTGCGCCAGGGCGTCGTCGAGGAGGTTGAAGCGGCCGGCGTGCAGGATCTCGGCGACATAGGACTCGGCGTCGGCCGGCAGCACGGTGCGCTGCAGGAAGTCGTGGATCCACGCGCGGCGGACCGTGAACGCGGCATCGGAGGCCTTGTTGTTCGCGATCAGGGCGCGACGCTCGGCCTTCTGGTCCTCGTCCTGAGGGCCCGACGTCGCACCGGAGGACGCCTGCGCGTACCGGTTGACGTGACCGAGCATCTTCCACATCACGCAGTAGCAGGTGATGTCCGCGACGAAGCCGCGGTTGGCGGAGTGGTCGGACCAGTCGGGCTGCGCGGAGACGAAGACGCGGTGCCCGGGGCAGTCGGCGTGGTTCTCCGGGGTCAACCTCACCCTGCCGGCCTTGTCCTTGAGCTGGTCGATCTGCTCGACGTCCTTCGACCCGTACTTCGGACGTTCGTCCAGGGCAAGGATCCCCGCCGGCAACGCGGCCACAGCGGCAGCGATCACCACCGCACGGCGACGGTCGTCGCGGAACCCCTGGGCGGCGTGGACGAAGTCGCCCTGGTCTTCGGCGGCGACCTCCTCCAGTTCCCTGATGGTGTCCGGGGCGTCTTCGAACTCCGCAAGCACCGCCAGCTGGTCGATCGTCAGATCCGGGTGGGCCGCCATCGACGTCGACGCGGCCTTCGACGCGGCCACGAGAAGGGCCTGCTCGACGGTCCTCTTCGGCTGACCGGTGCGCTTCGCGATCGTCGTCGCGGACCGCCCGAACGCGGCGAGCTGCTCGAACGCACGAACCTGCTCACCGTCCGTCAAGGCCTCGCGACCGGTGTTCGCGGTGAGCTGGTCCCAGATGCGGGCCTCGTCGTCACCGACCGGGGGAAGCATCGCGATCGGCACCGACGTCAGACCGAGCTCCAGGGCGACGACGAGGCGCCGCTGCCCATCGACGACCAGCAGATTGCCCAGTGGGTCCGTCCGGCACAACAGCGGGACCAGCACACCGTGCTCGGCGACCAGGGCCTTGAACTCCGGCGTGATCTTCAGGTCCGCGCGAGTGTTCGTGTCCAGGGTCAGCGTCGCCGGGTCAACCTCGACCCGCTCGAGACCGAGGACCTGGTGGCGACCGCCGAGGACCTCGTGACCGGCACCCGTGAGAGTGTCCAAGGCGGGCGACGGGCGGGCCTCGGTCGGCGCGGCCGCCGGCACCGGCGTGCGCTTGGTCGCGGGCTTCTTCGCAACGGTCGTCACGAGGCCACCTCGCCGAGGACAGCCCTCAGGTCGGCGAGGTCGGCCTTGAGCAGGCGCGACGTCTCCTCGGCGAAGTCGAGGTTGTTTCGGGCGTTCTCGACGTCCGTCGCTGCGCGGATGACCTTGGGGAGCAGGTCGTCGATCTCCGCCTCGAGGATGGCGCGGACCGATGCCGGGATCACGACCATGGGCACGATCTTGAGGTCGATGTTGGCGGTACTCATTCGGGGGTTCCTTCCGTGGCCGTCGAGGCCGGTTCGGTACGGTGTGCGGCTACCCGGGCGGGGCAGGTCGCAAAGTGGGTGATGGCCGGGTGCTCGGCCGGACCGATCGGGACGTCGGCCGTGATCGGGCGGCACGTGGTCCACCCGGACGAGACGGCATGCGACGGGGCCAGCCCATCGGGAAGGTGCGGGTCCAGGGGCAGGAACTTGCGGGGGCGACCAGCGACCAGGTGCGTGGGGATGACCATCACCAAGACGAGCGGCCTACCGCAGGAACGGCACCGGGTCGTGCGCCGGCGGCTCACGGCTCCACGCCGATCCGCCGGTACACGCGCACCGTCGCCGCGTGCGCCGTCTCGCCCGTGGACGGGACACGGACGTCGTAGTCCACGCCCCACGCGGACACCTTCACCGGGAGGATCAACCCGGCCGCGATCGCCCGGTTGAACAGGCCACCACGCTGACCCGCCGGGACCTCGGCCGCGTCCAGGCGGCGCCGCACGTCGTTGACCGTGAACTTCCGGCCCACCGGGACCGAGGCGATGACCGTCATGAACGCCGCCTCGGTGTCCTCGGACAGCTCGATCAGGGAGATCTCCTGCCACGGCGCACTCGTCGACGTCGTCACCACGAGTCCTGCTCCTCGAAGGCCCACAGCGAGGCGGCCTTGAACGCGGTGCGGATCCGGTTCTGGCGGCGTACCGCGGACGGCTCCGCCTGGGCGTCGTTGATCGGGCCGCCCAGCAGCGCGCGTCCGGCCGTGCCGTCGCCGGCGAGCAGGAGCGTGCGGTCCAACGGGTTGAGGATCTTGGCGCCGCCGTCGATGAGCGCGAGGAAGGCGGCCTGGTGCTCGGCGCGGGTCTCGGCGATCGCCGCCGACAGGACCGCCTCGGTGACCGACGGGCCCCGGGTCACGCGACACCGCCCCACACCGCGAGGATGAAACACCCATCGCCGGCAGCGTGGCGGCCGGTGTGCCCGGCACGGCGCGTGCACGTCCAGTGCGCCGTACCCAACGAGCGACGCGTCCGCGCAGTACAGACAGAGGGCCAGCAGGAACGGGTCAGGTCCGGGACCATCGCCCCGGTCCCGTACAGCTCCGCGGGCATCTCCCAGAAGACCAGGGAACGTGGACGACGCCGGGGTCCGGCACCGCGGCGGACCGCGGACTCCAGGACCGGGCGGTCCTCGATCTGCAGAGCCCGAAGCGCCGGCGCTAGCTCGAGCAGGTCGAAGAGCCGCGCCAGCTCGTCCGCGCGCTCGATCTCCGTCATCGGCGGGCGCAGCTCGTAGGTACCCGGGTCGATGGTCACCGCGCAGCCCTCCGCTCGATGGCGTTCAGCGCGGAGATCATCGCGGCCGTCAGCAGCAGGGTCAGGATCGCGCGACCGTCCAGCCGCCCGGCTGGGGTCGGGGCGATCAGCATCCACACGCACAACGCGGTCACCCCGAAGCCCAGGGCACCGATCGCCCGCGTCATCGCTGGGCCGCCTTCACGCGCCGAGACTCACGCCGCATGGTCAGGCAGATCTCGCCGACCACGACCACCCAGAACGACCCGGCAGCACTGACGATCAGCAGCGGCACGTCGCTACGCGAACCAACCGCGTGCAACACCCACGCGGCCGCGCAGATGAGGACCCAGGCCACCACGGTGACGATGGCCAGGTCGACCAAAACCTGAACGGGCGACCACACCAGCGCTGGTGCCGGTGCGGGCCCGGGCGCGGCGGTCATCGCCGGCCGTCCTTGCGACGGGCATCATCCGCGGACATCGCGGCCAGGATCTCCACCGCGGCGAGAACCACCAGCGACGCGAGGAACGCGTCAGGCAGGGACGACGAGAGGTGCCGCACGATCACGACGACGAGCGAGACGACCACGACGCGGCGGAGCCACCTGCCGACGCGGGCGGCGTCCCGGATGAGCCGGTCGACCACGTCCTCGGCCGGGCCGACCGGGACATCGGCCGTGATCGGGCGGGCGTGCGCGGAGCGTGGCGGCGCACCGAAGAGGTGCGGGCGCCGGCAGTGCGAGTCGGTGCACGGGGCATACTCGGCGGCCCGGTCCGGGGCGAAGTGGAACCGAGGATCCGCGGTCCACTTGCTCACAGCGCACGACCGAAGACCACGATGCGGACCGCGGCCACGGCCGTCTTGCCGTAGACGCGGCGGATGAACTGACGGTCCAGCACGCCGCGGACGTCGTCGAGGCTCGACCCGCCCAGCAACAGCGAGCTGACGAGCCGCGCGAGACGGTCCGCGAGCGCCTGGTCGTTCAGGCCAAGGATGCGCTCAGCGGCGAGCGCGGGGATGAAGGTTCTCTTGAACACGGTGGTGCCTTCCGAGTCGTCGAAGCCGGGGGCGGATGGAGAGAGAGCGGGTCAGGGCGTGGGGTCTGCGACGTCGATCGCCGCGTTGAAGGCCTTCAGGGCTGGGGCCGCACGGGCGAACTCGCGGCGGTACAGCTCGAGGTGAAGGTCGAGGTCCTGTTCGCTGCCACGCAGTGAGCCGAGGGCTCTGACCATGCGGTCGGCGGCCTGGTGCGCCTCGTCGCGCAGCCCGGCACGGTCCGCGGCCGGGTTGCCGACCGAGGGCGCGTGGTACGGGTCGAAGAACCGTGGCACGTGGCGCGGCACGTCCGCCGGCGATGGCGTGGTCACGACGCGACCCGCTGGCTGGACACGGCGGTCGGGTCGAGCAGGTCCGCGGCGCTGACGCCGAGGATCTCTGCGATGTGCGTGATGTCGTTGACGTCGAAGGCGGTCTGCCCGCTCAGCCGCCGCGCCATTGCGGACTGTGAGCGGCCGAGTCGATGTGCGAGTTTGGACCCTGAGATCCGCTGACGTGCTAGAGCTGCTCTGACTTCCTCGGCTACCCGCTGGGTGGGTGGTGGTTGCATGGCAGGGACGCTAACTCACTAGGAGGGTAAGTTGCAAGCGCGTTCAGCAGCGTGTCGCATATGCTGGGAATGTCACCCACTCGGCGGGTTGATTTCCTGCTACGCGACCCCTACGTTAGCCACATGAGTCAGCAAACGGTGCTACCGCTCCCCGATCCGCAGGAGGGCCTCACGAGCCAGATCGCGCGCGCGTTGCGCGGAGTGCTCGCCGAGCGTCAGATCAGTGGCAACCGTCTCGCGCACGAGACGGGCCTCTCACAGTCGCGGATCTCGCGGCGCCTTACCGGCGAGTATCCGCTGGACACCGACGAGCTCGACGTGATTCTCACAGTGGTGGGGGTGTCGATCGACGAGCTGCTGGACCGGGCAGCGAGAAGCCCCCGTCCGGATGGTCCGGACGGGGGCCGAAGAACAGTGCGCCATCCGCGACTCGAACGCGGAACCCGCTGGTTAAGCGTCTGCGCTGGTCAGAGCGCCCCCGATGGGCCGGAGGGCGGAGCGGACGTCATCGCGTTCCCGGGCAGCCGTCGGTCCGCCAGCACCCCGGCCGGAACTGAGGCCGCCTGATGAGCACCACGACGACCCACGCGGCCGCGCGCCCGACGTCGGGCGACGAGCTGTACACGATCGGACTCGCACTGCAGGCCGAGTACGCCCGGGGCCTGGCCGCCGGGCGCGCCGAGGCCAGCGCCGCGATCGCTACCCTCGCCATCCGCGAAGAGGCCAACTGGCAGGCCGCATACACCGAGCACCGATCCCGGTGGATGCCCATGAGCTGGTACCTCGACGCACTCGAGGACGCCCGGGCCGCGGCCGCCGGCAAGGTGACCCGGTGAGCCCGCGCGGAGACCACTCCGAGTTCTCCGGGTTCGTTCGCCGGATCCTGCGCGCCTACTCGCGGCGGTGCGCGTGCGCCGACCCCGACGACCTCACCGAGTTGCTCGCCCTGCAGGGCGAGGTCGACACCGCCATCACCGCCGCCGTGGCGGGCCTGCGCCGATCCGGCTTCTCGTGGGCCGAGATCGCCACCGCCGCGCACACCACACGGCAGGCCGCCCAGCAGCGCTGGGGCGTCAAGGCAGCCTTGACGACAGAACCAGTTGTGCTGAACGACACACCAGCGACACCCGTGCGCACCATCCGCGTGGCCACAGCCGCGGTCTAGCGCACAGCGGCGCCGGACAGGGTGACCGGCGTGACCTACCCGCCGAACGCCTCGCCCTGGGACGTCCCCACGGCCGCCTGGCTCACCTGGCTCCGTTCCGACGGGCGACCACCAGAGTCGGTCGCCGTTCGACGCACCCAGATCAGCCGACTCGCCCGCGACCACGCCCGACACTCCCCCTGGGCACTGAGCACCCAAGACCTCGCCGACTGGCTCGCGGCACACCCGACCTGGTCCCCGGCCTACCGGCGAGCCATGCGCTCAGCCGTGCGCGGCTTCTACGCCTGGGCCCGGGCCACCGGCCTGACCGAACGCGACCCCGCCCAGCTGCTGCCCCGCACCCGCCCCACGCTCCCAAAGCCACGACCCATACCCGACCAGGTCGTGGAGATCACCCTGGACGACGACGCCACCACCGAACGCGTCAAGCTGATGGTCGAGCTCGGCCGCGACTGCGGACTCCGACGAGCCGAGATCGCCGGCGTGCACACCCGCGACATCGAGACCGTGCGCGGCGTGCTGTTCCTGCGCGTGCACGGCAAGGGACGCCGCGAGCGCCTGGTCCCGCTGCCGCACGGACTGGCGTGGCGGCTGCGCGCCGAAGGCCCCGGGTGGGTGTTCCCGTCCCCCGCACGCCCCGGGAAGCCCCTGACAGCCGCGCACGTGGGCCGACTGGTCCGGGGTGCCCTGGGAGGCCCGTGGACGACCCACACGCTGCGTCACGGGTACGCCACCGCGGCGTACCAGGTCGACCGGGACCTGATCGCGGTCCGCGACCTACTCGGGCACTCCTCGGTCGCCACCACCCAGGTCTACGTGCTGGCACCCGACGACGCGATGCTCAAGGCAGCCCACGGCGCCCAACTACGGCGCCGCGACTACGGACGCGAGACGAACACCGCCGCGTGAGACGCGGCCGCGCTCAGGCGCCCGGGCCGGGACGCACGAACAGAGGCATGGCCGACAGGCGCCCGGATGCGCCGCCGCCAGAGCCCACGGCCCAGGTGTGCAGCTGCCAGCCGACGCCGATGATGATCGCCATCATCTGCTCGATGTCGGCGATCCGACCGGACATGCCGCCCTGACCCGTCGGGGGCATCAGGATCGGGGTGAAGAAGGGCAGGCCCTCGTTCCATGCGTCGGCCGCGTCGGTGGCGACCCGGTCGAACTTCTTGTCCTTCATCCATGCCATGGGTCGAACCGTAGCCCCTGACGCGCGACCACGGAGCAGACACGGCCGGTGACAGCACGAAGGCGCCCCCCACCCGAAGGTGGGGGGCGCTCGTGCCGGGGTTGAGCGGTTAGGTGCGCGGAGGCCAGGACCAGTGCCCCGGCTCCGGCTCAGCCGAGAACGGGACCGACGTGTTGAAGAAGACGCCGGTCGGGTTGAAGATCGCGAGGCCGACGCGATCGGGCTCCGTCGCCGTCGGCGACACGAGGCATGTGATGATCGCGGCGCGCGGTAGAGACCCATGCTCCCCGCCAGGGGTGCCGTAGGACTGGTAGTGGACGATCCGGCCGACGCTGGGCTCCATGGTCAGGCTCCGATGCTGGGGTCGGGCACAGGCGCGGCGATGGGTGCCGGGGTGGGGATGGGTTCCGGGGTGGACTGCTCGAACACCGGCGCAGGCACGGGTGCGACGGGAACAGGGTCGGCGACCGGGTACGTGAACGCGACAGGCGGACTGACCTTCGGCCACGCGATCGTGACCCCGGCGACCTGCTCGGGGATCACCTGTGGCGCAGCGAAGGTGGTGACCGGGACCTGGTCGACGGGCGGTGTGACTACCAGGTCCGGGCGGTGGGTGTGTGGCGCGAGGTAGCCGCCCAGGAGCGCGAGCCCGGCCGGGAGCAGCGTCAGGAGCAGGCCTGCCACCGGGGCCGGTACAGCGGCCGTAGCGACGTCGGCGGACCCCGCGGCGGACGGCGCACCCCACACGGTGACGCCGAGCACCCACAGCAGGAACGACGCCAGGGCGCCACCCACACCGCCGGCGGCCGCGGAGGCAGCCACCTTCGTCTCAAGGATTCTGGTCATGGTCGAGCTCCGTTCAGGCGATGGTCGGCAGGAGCCACACGGGGTGCGTGGCCGGGAGGTCAGTGATCAGCGGGCTGTTGATCAGCACGTACTCGGCAGCGGTGATGTGTCGGATGCCACCGCCGGCGAGCAGGAACGCGGCGCCCGTGACGTCGCCGGCCTTGCGGTACAGCTCGCCGGGGTCGCCGAGGATCTCCATCGACCACAGCGGGTTCGTGGGGCTCGCGACGGGCAGGATGCGAGGGGAACCCATGAGCGCGTAGGCGGCAGCGGTGAGGTGCTCGCGGCCGACCCCTGGGTGGACGTGCCACACGGCTGCGCCACCGGAGAGGCGGTAGGTCGCGGGGATCTGCCGATCGGCGTCCACGCGGTGGGAGATCTCGAGCACGGACTGCTCGACTTGGGCGCCCTGTGCGAGGACGGGTGCGACGACAGTCTGCAGGTCGGCGATGCTGGCCATGATGTCCTCCTGGGGTGGAACGGGTGCGGGCGGGATGACCGGTGCGGTTGGTGTGGTGCCGGCGGGAACCAGGACCGTGACGGGGACGCCGCGACCGGACCCGACCTGCAGGACGGTGCCGTGGAAGACCGACGCGTCACACGGGCGGGCGATCCCGGCGAACGACCGGGCGTTGGTGAACTGCCACATCACGTGGCTGACGGCCGGCTCGGCCTGCCCATAGGCGGCGATCCACTCGATGCCCACCCCGGGCAGGTGAGCGCGGGCGAATGCGAGACCCGAGTAGACCCACTCGACGGGGTCCTGCAGCGCATCGAGCCACGCCTGCCGGCGGCCGCGCTGATCTCCGGTGCCCTCCTCGAGGTCAAGGATCGCGACCTCACCGGGGAGCAGCGGGCCCGTCGTCGCCTGGAACGCATGCGCGGCCGCGGTCGGGTCAACAGATGCCGGCAAGTACTGGTAGAACCCGCGCCAGGCCACGTGGCCGCGAGCGCCGTCACGGTTGCGCACCCAGTAGTTGTCGGGGCGCCACCCGTTGTGCACGCGGATGATGACGGCGAGGTTCTGTGCCCCGTAGGCAGCCCAGTCGACAGCGCCCTGGAACTCGCTCACGTCCGCGATCACGATGTCGGTCATGTCAGCCTCCGGTCAGCGGTGGGGCAGCATCGAATAGAGGGAGTAGGCGATGCTCACGGCGCCGACAAGGAACCCGAAGAGCCGCGTCCGTGGCGTCCAGAACTTCTCGACCTTGACGATCTCCGCGTGCGCCTGCGCCTCCTGGGCTTCCTTGGCTTCCTTGACTGCCTGCGCCGTCGCGACACGGGTCGCGGCGTCGGTCACGCGCGCCTCGGTGAGGGTCTGCACGGTCGCCGTCAGGCTCTGGGCGATCTCGACGGTCTTGGCGAGGACCGTGTTCGTCGCCTTGATCTGCTCTTCATGGTGGTCGAGCTTGGTGAGAATCTTCCCGGTCTCGATACCCCGGGCGTAGGCCTCCTGGGGGGTCTCCGTGATAGTCACGAGACGGACTTGCTGGCACGGTCGGGCATGGTGGTTCCCATCTGGCTCGGTGGGCGGGTGGGCGGAGCGGTACGGTTCGTGGATGGCTGCACACGAAGCGCGGGATGCGACGGCCACTCGCTGCCCGTCGTGCGACCACGACAACAGCGCCCTGGTGGTTTGGCGTCCGCTCCGGTGGCGGCTCAAGGGGATCCCGGCGACGCTGGCGTGCGATGCCATCAACGACGAAGACCGCTACCAATGCGGGTGCAGAGACCGGTGGCATCTGACGGCGGGGGTCATCAGGCGATCTGCTCGACGATGATCTCGATTGGCTCGACAGCCGTAGCGGGCACGGACTCCGTGCCCGTGCCCGCAACCCTCGCGGCCGTGTACGTGTAGGTGTGAGTGCCAGCCGCGGGGACGTGGGTGATGGTGAGTGTCGCCGTGTCGATCGTGCCGTTCGAGATGGCAGTCACCAGGCCGGAGCGTATGGCCGTTCCGTCAGCCTTGATCTTCAGCACCACAATGTCGCCGCCGATGGCACTGATGGTGCCGCTGGTCGCGACGATCCTGAACCGCTTGACCCCATTACCCGTGACCGTGGGGGACGTCACCAGGGTCACATCGGCGGTCGTGATGGAGCCAACCGCCGATGTCGTCTGTGCGACCAGCGCAGCAGCGAGGACACTCACGGCGACCCACGTAGACCCGTCGGTCGTGATCTCCTCCTGCGCACCCACCGGAGCATCAGCACGCCAAACCCGAACCGGGGCCGACGACGACGGAACCACCGCGGGCGTCAGAGCCGCGAGCGCGGTGATGTAGGCGGCGCGGGCGGTGACGTTCGCGACCGGGAACGCGGTGCGGGGGCCGACGGACTGCTGGGCGGCCTTGACGATCTGGATGATCGACATGGCGGTGGTGCCGTCGGGGTACCAGAGCCCGGAGGCGGTGGAGGCCATCAGAGTCCTCTCATGGGGAGACTCGCAGGGGCAGGGCGTCGGCTTGGGCTGCGGTGACGCCGCCGGGGCGCGACGCGGCCCACTGGGAGTCGTGGTACGCGGCGGTGGAGGCGGCCCAGCGGGCGTCGTAGGTGGCCACGGTGACGGCGGCCGGGGGGATGAGGCGCAGGCCGAGCTTGCACGTCATCCGACGTTCCTCGGTCAGGGCGAGGGTCGGGTCGATGCGGGTGATGCGGGCTTGCTGGGTGGGCATCCGCCCGGCGGTGTCGGTGACGGTGACGAGGTCGCCGAGCTGCCAGCGCGGATCCCATTGGGTCTCGACGTCCTCGAGGAGCAGACGCGGGTGTGAGAGGGCGTCGAGCAGCGAAGCCACCAGGGTCGCCGTGCCGACCGGGTCCTGACGCCACTGGGACTCGGTCAGCTCCCACGTGCGCGGGGTGTACAGGTACGCGGTGCCGTCGTTCGTCGCGGAGACGGGCACGGTCGGGATCTCCGCGTCGATGGGGGTCGCCCACCCGGACAGGATCAGGGACGGCGCACCGCCCTGCAGCGCCCACGGGAGCGCCCCTGCCCACCCGGTGGGGATCACCGTGTACACGTTCACTCCGGTCAGGTTCACGACGGTGAGCAGGAGCGTGGTGGCCGAAAGCTGGAGGATCGAGACGGTCGGGATCGACGGAGAGGACATGGTGATCTGCCCGGACGACCCGTCAGCGACCGTGCACAGGGTGATCATGTGATAGCCGACGAACGAGGCCGGCATGCCACCACCGGTCCACAGGTAGACGGCGTGACTCTCGATAATCACGGGGCGGGGGGCGGTGATGATCTGCGACGTCGTGCCGGGAGGAAACGCGAGGACCTGGCCCAGCACGCACGGCGCCTGCCACACACCCGACCGGTCCAGGCCGGCAGCCCGGTACGTCATCGGGCGGACCTTCGCGGTGACCGTGGACACGACCGCGGCGAGCGCGGTGCCGCCGACAAGGTTCTTGGCGATGTCCGTGCCGATCGTGGCGACCGGGGTCGTGGTCGCGTTCAGTGTCGCCGCGGACCGGAAGAAGGGCCGGCCCGCCTCGTTGAACCCGACCGCGCCGCCCTCAGCGGCGGCCACCTCCTTCAGGACATCCCAGGAGACGCGGCCCGCGACAATGGGCACATAGTCCATGTTCAGGACGGACTGGTCGACGTCGGCCTGGGCGGCGAACGTGGCCCCGCCGATCGCCGAGTCGAATGCCACACCGGGCGCGAACCCGTGAATCTGCAGGGCCTGGCTCGCGAAGTTGGCGGCCACCTGTATCCACAGAGGCGTCCCGCCGCCTATCAGCACAGGAAAGACGGCCGTACCGGAGCTGACAGCGGCACCGTCTACCCACATCGCGTAGTTGCCCTCGTAGCGCAACTGAAAGGCGACGTGATGCCACCCCGCGGTCACGGTTCTCGTGCCGAGGTTGGTGCTGACGTCGAACCCGGTGTCCCAGTTGTCCGAGGTCAGGGTGAGCGTCGTCCCTGACAGGGTCAGATAGAAGGTCGGGTCACCGCCCGCACCATTGATCCTGAAGATCTCATGGGCACCGCTCGAGGGCGGAACACAGTTCCACCAGCCCTCCACAGAGACCCCGACACCGGGATTCCAGACGAGCGTCCCGATCTCGGCCCAGTAAGCGAGAAGCCCATCGTTGACCGAGAGGGCAGGTCCGAACGGTCCCGGGATCCACGAGGGCTCAACCCGCACAAAGGAAGACGGCACAGAGTACGGCGGCATCGTCCGCCCAACCTCCGCGAGCAACCCGCCCACCCCAGGCACGGACAGCAGGCACCCGGCGCGTGGGGCCGGGGTCATGCGGATCCCGTTCGCGTGCAGCGCCGCGGTGACAACAGCAGACAGGTTCGTCGGACGCGCCGGGACAAGACCCGGCTGCGCGGACAGCCCAGCCGACCCGAACTGCGGCAGCGTCAGCGGCGCCCGCAGCAGGTCCGCACCATCAAGACAGGACACCTTGATCTGCCGCGACAGCTCATCGATGCTCATCTCGCGGACCGTGCCAGTGAACACCGGCACCGTGAGCCCCGCGAAGCCCGCCTGGACACGCACCGGGGCACTGGTCCAGTCGATGCGGTCCGCGTCCGCGAGAGGGTTCGGGGCGCCCGTCATGAACCCGTCCACGTCCAGGGTGGCCTTCGCCGCGATCGACCCCGATACCTCGGACGCCAGGTCCGGGAGGTCGCCGGCCAGCTCACGGGTGATCGCGATCTTCGACGTCATCGGAGCCAGGTCGCGGGTCGTACCCCACACGTCCGCCTGAACCGTGATCGTGGGCGACGTGCCGGCCGCGAGCGCGGCAGCGAACCCCGTGGGACCGGTCTGCATCAGCGGACCGCCTCAGAGGCCTCGTAGCGCTTGACGGTGCGGTACAGCTCGCGCCCGTCGAGGTTGACGACGGTGGTGATCTCTTGGACGGACCCCGCGCTCGAGCGGCCGTTCAGGCTGCCGGCGACCATGTCCGCGAACTCGGAGGCCTTGTTGAACGGGAGCACCGCTTCGGTGCCGCCCTCACCGATCATCGCGATGGTCGCCTTGGTGGCCACACCACCCTCGGCGAGGTAGGGGAGCTGCGGGACGCGCATCGTGAACCCGCCGATCACACCGATCCCCGGGATGTGCGTGTCGATCGACGGCAGGGACAGGTGGATGCCGTTCCACCCGCCGATGATCCAGTTGATGACACCCCGGAAGCTGTTCTTGATGCCGTCCCACATGCCCGACGCCGCGGAACCGATCCGCCCAGGGATGCCGCCGATGAACCCCACCAGGTAGTTCCACCCGCCGACGATCCAGTCCTTCGCCACGAGCGCACCATTGGAGATCGCCGACCAGGCGTAGGTCCACGCGGTCTGGAACCAGGTCGTCTTTGTCGCCACCCACACGATGCCGGCGACCAGGGCCGCGATACCGATGATGATGATGCCGATCGGGTTCGCGGTAGCGGCAGCGTTCCACGCCCACTGGGCCGCGGTGCCGATGGTCTTCGCCGTCGTGTAGATGCCCTCCCAGTGGGCCGCGATCGCGACCGCACCAGCGATCACACCGATCGTGGTCGCGAGCGCGATCGCGGCCGGCTGGTTTGCGTTCATCCAGTCGAGGATCTGCAGGCCTGCGTTGGCGAACCCGCCCACGGCGGGCATGGCCTTTTGAACGATCGACTGGGAGAGGTCCTCGAAGGACCGCTGCCCGCGCTGCATCTGCCCGGGGACCGAATCGCCCGCGGCCTTCGCCGCACCACCGAACTCGGTGGTGAGCTCACCGAGGATCAGCTTCTGCGCGCCCGCGACGTCGCCGGTGGCGACCATCGCCTTGATCGTTTCCTTCTGCGACGCGGTGAACTGGACGCCCATCTTCCCGAGCGCGGTGATCCCGTTGACCGGGTCGTTCAACGCCTTGCCGAGCTTGACGGCCATATCGGAGGCGTCGCCGCCCATCTTCGCGGCCATGTCCGCGGTGGCCTTCGTGGCCTGATCGAAGATCTTGTCCGGGCCGTTGTTCTTGATGTTCGTGAACGTGAGCAGCAGCTGCTCGGACTTCACGATCGAATCGTCCGTCTGGCCCGAGTAGCCCTGGACCGAGGTGGCCAACGCCTCCAAGCCTTCGACGGACACGCCTGCCGCGTTGCCCGTGGACTTGATCCCGGCCTCGAGCTGCGCCTGCCCTGTGGCCGCGTCCATGGCCTCCTGGGTGCCGGTGTGAACGATCGCCGCCATCGCGGCCACACCGCCGGCGAGAACGCCCGTGGCCACGCCACCAGAGACCTTCAGGGCGTCCCACTTCTTGCCCTGACCGTCGATCGAGGACCCGATGTTGTCGAGGATCTTCGAGGCCTTGTCGTTCGCGATGATGTCGAAGATCAGGTTCGCACCGGCCACGATTCACCTCCCCGACGTCGCACGCTCGATCTCCTGCTGCTTGGCCATCCACGCATCAGCACCGGCGGCGAAGATCAGCCACTCGGCGAACGGCAACGCCCAGATCTGCGCCGGCGTCAACCCCGGCCAGAGATGACAGACGATCAGGAGACGGCTGTGGACCTCGACCTCGAGCCGCTCCCCTTGCCCCTGGGCACCTTCACCTGTTCGGGCTCGAGTGGGCCTGCGCCCGGAACGGAAACCGTCCGGGCTGACGTAGGGTCCGGTGCGGTGTCCTCGGCGGCGTCATCGTCCGACCGGTCGGACGGCTCGACGACAACCTCGTAGTCCTGACCCGTGAACGCACCGACCTCGTCCCACGTCACCCAGAACCCCGCGTTGCGGAGCGTCATGAACAACGTGAGATGCGTGGTCAGGCCCGCACTGACCTTCGTGCGCTCGACCAGGACGTCAAGCTTGAGGCCCGTGGCGAACTCGGCGGCCGCGAGCGCGTCGGTGCGGGCCCGTTGGGTGTCGTGGATGGCGACGAGCTCGACACCGGCGAACTTCGCGCCGTCCGGGCCGGTGAACTTGATGCGCACAGGGGTCTCCTACTCGAGGGTCGTGGTCTGGTGTGCGGTGATCGCATCCAGGGCGATCTGGATCGCGTCCTCCATGGAGGCGCGGAGGTTCTTCGCCTCGGAGTACACGCCGCGGTTGAAGTACTGGGAGCCGGGCTGCTCGACCCATGTGTCCGGGTCCTTGAACACGGGGTGGCGCCAGGACCGGGTGTTCATGGCCTTGCGCAGCGCGCCGCCCGTGGTCGTCAGCCGGACCGAGGTGCGGGCCTTGCCGGTGGTGACCTTGAGCTTGAGGCCCCGCTTGATCTCCGCGCGGGCACCGGTCGATCGGGACCGGGTCGCCGCACGGGTGTTGATCTTGTCGACGACCAGGTGCACGCGGCCGCGACGGTCCGTGCCGAGCCGGTGCGTCTTGCCGGTGACAACACCACCGGTGTCCTCGTCGAGGATCGTGCTCATTGCCGCGATCGCCGCATCACCAGACGCGCGGAGCCGCTTGCGGACCTCGGTGGCGAGCTTCGGGTCGAACTCCTTCAGATCAGCGAGGACCTGGCGCAGGTTCGACTTGATGTCGAACCCGGCCTCGGCTTGCTCACCGGTCCCGCCCGAGCGGTGCGTCGCCACGGGTCAGACGACGGTGTCGGTCGTGACATGCACGACCGTGAACGGCGGGTTCACGAGGTTGCTCAGGCCGTCGAAGTCGATGGACTGGGTGATGACCTGACCGCCGTTGGATGCCGGGATGTTGCCGTTCAGGTTGATCAGCGGCACCCAGATCTGCAAGACCGGGTGAGCGGATGTCCCGATGATCGCCGGGTGGGTGAACGTGAGCAGCAGCGCCAGGTCTGTCTGGGCGAGGTACGCGTCGCGGAGCTCGACCGTGTCGTACTCCGCGGTGATCTTCCCGGTCAGCTTCGCCGGACCCACGGCCGGCTTGCGGGTCCGCTTGCCCGCGCCGCCCAGGTTCCACCCCTTGGCGTCCAGGCCCTGGTCCCACTTCAGGGAGAAGCTCGTGATGTCCGCGACCGAGGTGCCACCCGTGGCGATCGCCGTGGTCGTCGGACCCACCACGGTGCCACCGATGCAGATCACCCCGTGGACGAACGTGAAGACGTCCAGAGGCGTCGGGTACGACGGGGCCGCGTAGGCGGGTGCGGTCTGGACCTCGCGGGCCGTCCAGTCCGTGGTGACCTCGACGATCTCGCCCTGCTTCGCGGAGATCTCCATCGACTTGCACGCCGAACCGAGGAACGTGATCGGCGTCGTCGCCCCACCACCGAGCGGCGGGATGCCCTTCTGGATCGTGTAGCTGTTGATCGGATCCGTCAGGGCCGGGGTGTGCACCTGCTGGTAGACAGGCGGCGTCTGGCCCGCTACCACGGTCGACGTGACCGCACCCATCGCCGCGTTGAGGAAGATCCCCAGGCCCTTGATCGGAGCCTCCAGAGTGATCGACCCTTCAGCGAGCTCCTCACCCAGGGAGCGCCGGTCAGCGCGGTCCACGCGAGACGCGACACGCAGACCCTTGCCCTGCAGGAACGTCGGCTTACGGTCCAGGGACTCCGTCAAGAACTCGGGGAACTGGTCGACGACTACGGCCGTGCCGTAGGTCGCCTCGACCTTGATGCCGATGCTGCAATCCGCTTGCGTGGTCATGCGGGTTCTCCCTCGGTATTGCCTCGCGCGATCGTGACGGTGGCGCCGGAGACGATCAGGATGCTGACGCCCTCAGGCAGAAGCGACGCGGCCGTGGCCTTGATCACAGCCGCTGTCTGCTGGCTGATCTGGGCGGCTGGGTAGTTGAGGATCACGCTGTCGCCCGGGCGCACGATGTACGCCGCTTCGCCGGCAACGAGCATGGCCGGAAGGGTGACCGCGGGGTCGGTGATCTCGACGCTCATGCGGGATTGTCCGCGGCGTCAGGAGCGACGACTGGCTCGGGTTCAGCAGTGGCGGCCGCCTGGATTGGGACAATCCCGCCATCGGCGGCGGGCTGCCAGTTGTCGACCTGCTCGAGCAGGATCTCGGCGTGGGCCGGGTCGACGTCGACCACCTCGCCGGCGGCGACGATCCGGCCCAGCAATGGCACGTCCAGGTCCCCGCGGGGAGAGACGTTGCGGATAGCGGTCATGTGAGGCTCCTGACTCATGGCCCGGTGACCCGGACCTGCGCGGTGAACTCGGCTTCGATCTCGATCAGGCGCCCGTAGTTCAGGAACTTCGGGTCCGTCTCCCCGGTGGCCGTGTGGGACGTCAGGAAGCACTGCCGGACGACGCCACCCAGGGTCGTGTCCGTCTGGCGCACGTAGTGCTCCAGGAGGCCCAGCAGGGCGTAGGCGGCGTCGGAGGCCACACGCTCCTGGTCCTGATCACCTGGGCGCTCGCACGAGACCCACACCTTCTGCGTGAGGGTCTCCTCGCGGGACCGGTTCGTGCCCATCGTCGCTACCGATTGCTGCGAGACCGTGTCCGCGAAGGACACGATGTCCCGCCAGTTCGCGACGTCAACACCCGGGTGACCGAACGTCACCAGGACCTCTTGACCTGCGACGAGCGCGGTCATCGCATCGACCATGGCCGCCTTGAACTGCTGGGCCGCGGTGACCGAGGACGTGGCCATTAGGCGAACCCGCCGGCGTGCACCGTCAGGTTGCACAGCTCGACGACGCGCTTGGGAACCGCGAACCCGAACGGGGTGGCGACCATGTCCGCGGGCGCATCCATCCGCCCCGGGGTGCCGGTGCGGCGCCCGGACGACCATAGGTGCTTGATGAGCTCAGCGGCGGCCAGGCGCAAGTTCGCGGGGATCGTCGTCGATCCCACCGTGTACGTGACTGAGATGTTCCGCGGCGGCCCAGTCGGGAACGAGGAGAACACCAGGCCGGCGTCTGCGTCGACCTGATACAGCGCCGGGTCCAGCACCACGGCGCCTACCATCACCTGGGACACCTGCACCGGTGCGGCAGGCAGCACCACCGACGTGCGAGGCCCGTCCGTGAGGTACGTGCGGGCAGCGGAGATCACCGGACCCGCCAGGTTCTCGATCACGTAGGTCGCCGTCGCGACGTACAGCGCAAGGTCGTTCTGCTGAGACGCCGGCATGGACCCGAGAATCCCCAGGGCGTCGGCGATCGAGATGATGTACCGCGGGTCAGCGGGCCACACGTCCAAGATGTCGACGAACGTGACGCCAGCGAGCGTCCACGTCAGCAGATGACGACCTGGTTGGGACGTGACGATCGTCGCGGACTGTGTCCCCGCGGAGACCGTCACCGTCGGGGCGGGCGTCAGCGTCGTGGTATCCGGCAGACGGACCGCGAGCGACGCCGCGACCGTCCCCCCTGAAGCCCACGAGACGGGCGCTGTGGCCCCGACGATGACCGGCACGAGGTGTTACGCGCCCTTCGACTTGCCAGCGGCGTCAGCAGCCGGCGGGACGTCGGCCGCGGGCACCGGGGTCTCCGGCGCGGGCGGCGCGGGCGTCTCCGGCGCGGGCGGCGCGGGGGTCTCCGGTGCGGGCGGCGCGGGGGTCTCCGGTGCGGGCGTGACCGCGGCCTCGAGTGGGACCTCGAGCACGGAGGCCATGCCGGCGGCGATCATGACGGCAGCCTCGGCGTCGGGCAGGTCGATGACCTCGCCCTTCGGTGGCCACGGTGCGCCGTCGCGCGAGCCGGAGATGAAGGCCTCGATGGTGACCTGCATGGCGTGTCCTTCCGTTGAGCGGGTGCGTGGGGTGTCGCGGCGGGCCCGGGCGACCGGCGCCCGGGCCCGCTGCGGCGTGAGTGGATCAGGACGCGGCGCCGACGAAGTGCTTGACGGCGCCCGTCTGGTCGAGCAGGGTTCCGTCCGCGCGGAGCACCGCACGGAACGTCGTCTGGTCGGTGTTGAACTGGTAGTCGCGGGACTGCTCGAAGCGCAGCCCGTTGACGATCCGCGCGAAGTACGCGGCCATGTCCCCGAAGATCACCGACTTGGCGTTCAGGGCCGTGCCCGGCATCCAGACCTCGGAGATGACCCGCTTGCCGAGCATCGTGTCCGGCGTCCCCTCGGTCAGGCCCGGCTGCCACAGGTACTGCCCGTAGGTGTTCTTCAGGGTCCGCAGGACCCCGACGGTCACGTCGTTCGTGATCCACGCCGCGGAGGCCGCGGCCCGGTACTGCGGGATGACCGAGTAGTACAGGGCGATCATGTCGTCGAAGTTCGGCGCGCCCACCACGGCCGTGGACCCGGTCTTGCCGAGGGTCGTCAGGGTTGTGATCCCGGTCGGCTGACCGGTGCCGGTGCCGACGACGAGGCCCTGGCCGATGAGGTTGCCGATCGCGCGACCGGCCTGCATCGACAGGTACCCCTGGAGATCCACGCCGGTGTCCTCGATGAGCTCGTTCGCCACCGAGATCAGCAGCCCCGCCTTGTACGCCGAGAGGGTGCGCTGGGCGAACGCCGGGTCGGACTCGTTCAGCGGGGCCTGCGCCGCACCCCACGTTGCGGTCGAATGCGACGTGGTCGTGGGCAGCTGGATCTGGTTGCCGTCGTTGGTCTGCAGGACCGTGATGCCCGACTGCAGCATCTGCGAGGAGTTGATCAGGTGCGCCCACAGCTGGTTATAGAAGTTCGTCGGCTGGGTCGCACCACCGGCGGCCGCCGTTAGCCCGGACAGGCCCGCGCGCTGCTCCCGGTACGCCCCAGCAGCCCGAACCTCGGCGACCGTTGGGTTGATCTCGTAGGCGCGGGTCTCACCGCGCAGGAACGCGCGCAGCGCCTCGGACTCGTTCGCCTTGGCCGGCGCGTGGGCCGGGTTCACCGGCGCCTCGGCGAGCTTGCGCAGCGACTCCTCGGACGCCGTCGCGTTGCGCTCGTCCTCGATCAGCTTGTCGACCATCGCCCGGGAGGCGTTCAGGTCCTCGGTCATCTTCGCGTAGGAGGCCTCCTCCTCGCCGGTGAGCTTGCGCTCTTCCTTGGTGGCTGCATCGAGAAGCGCCTTGGCCTGCTCCCAGGTCTTGGCCCGCTGCTCGAGGAGCATCGTCGTGTATCCGCTCACGGTCGTTCTCCGTTCTGGCATGCGAAAGCCCCCGGTCGGATGACGCGGGGGCTGGGGTGATGCGGGCCGCGGTGGTTGTCGACCTGCCGCGAGGGGCGTGCTACTTCAGTGCGTCGAGCTCCAACGAACGGAGCAGGACGCTCGCCGGGGCCGAGTGCGTGGCGCGCTGCTCGGTCGGCGACGGGTCGGACCGCGGCATCGGCATCTGCGCCGCGGAATCAGTGGCCGGCTCGGCGGCGTCGTCGTCGTCGACGTCGTCGGGGTCGGGGTCGGGGGACGGGACCT
>PKWT01000435.1 GCA_003132125.1 Micrococcales bacterium
CTAGATGAGTGATTCCTTGAAGGTCAGTGGTCGTAGGCGGTCAGTGAGCGTTTGGCTTGGACTCCGGTGGCCCAGTTGCGCCAGATCCCGGCGGCCATGGCCAGGAGGCGTTGAGCGACCCGGGTGAACACCCCGTGGGTGGTGCGTCCACCGTGTCGTTCCAGGTCAAGCTGTCCTTTGAGGGTCTGGTTGACCGACTCGATCCATTGGCGGACACCGCCGAGGTTGCCGTTGCGGTAGGTCTCGTCCTTGCGGTCGGGGCGCAGGAGCTCGATGCCGTGCGCTGCGGTGGCGGCGGCGAAGTCCTTGCCGGAGAAGCCCTTGTCGGCCAGCATGACTTGTCCGTCGCGGATCAAATGTTGCTCGCGGGCCAGCAGCGCGGTCACGACCTCGCGTTCACCGATCTTGGGGTGGGCCAGGCACCACATGATCGGCATGCCGTCGCCGGCGCAGACCAGGTAGAGCTTCAGGCCCCAGTAGTAGCGCGAGTAGCTGGCGCAGTACCCGTATCCGGCGTGCCCGGCCAGGTCCGAGCGTTTGACGGTCTCTCGTGAGGTCCCGCACGGCACTGGGGTTGCGTCGGTGATCCACAGGTCGTCCGACCATGACGGGCAGACCCGGGCCAGAACCCGAATCGTGTTGCACAGCAGCCCTCGCGAGGCCTTCAACCTCTTGTGGTACCCGGGTTGCTGAGGCAGGTAGGGGAACATCTTGCGCAGGTCGGCGTTCCCTTGGGCGTGCCGGACCCATCGTCGTTCGCTATGGAAACCCAGCAGCATCTGGGCCACCGCCAGACACAGCAACTCACTGTCGGACAGCTCGGGCCGCCGGCCTCGACCATGCCGCGGAGGGACTACATGATCATCGATCAGGACATACAGTTCGGTCAGGAGGGCTTCCAGTTCTTTCGTCATAAATCGAGCGTGGGAGCCCTCCGTCTACGACCTGCCCACCGACACGCTTCAAGGAATCACTCATCTAGTCCTTGATGCCCTTCCGGGCCGCCCGTTCCGGGTTGAAAATGGGGTCGTGGTTGCCCGCCGATGCCGTCGCTCCTTGGTTCCTTCAGGCCGTCATCTAGTCGGGCACCGGGAGCTGCGCTTTGGGCCCTTCAGTGTTGCCTTCGAGCACGCGAACTAGATTCGTTACTTTCCCAGCAGCTCCTGCGGGCAACCACTTTCGGTTACTGGTTATCACCGTGAGGAGGAAGCCCATGTTGGAGGAAACGCAGGACGAACAGGAGATCATCGCCCGGGTCGCAGCCCTGGATATCGGCAAGGCCGAGCTGGTGTGCTGTGTGCGGGTACCCGATCCCAAGGGCGGCTCGCGGCGGGTTCAGGAGGTCACGACGTACTCCACGATGACCCGCTCACTGCAGGTCATGGCCGACCGGTTGATGGATCTGGGTGTGACCCGGATTGTGATGGAAGCAACGTCGGATTATTGGAAACCACCGTTCTACCTGTTGGAGGCTCACGGGTTTGACGTGTGGCTGGTCAACGCCAGGGACGTCAAGAACCTACCTGGTCGGCCCAAAACGGATCGGCTGGATGCTGTCTGGTTATGCAAGGTCGCCGAACGACAGATGCTACGGCCAAGCTTCATCCCACCCGTCCCGATCCGCCGGCTTCGTGATCTGACCAGATACCGGATCGCGTTGGTGTCTGACCGGAACCGGGAGAAGAACCGAGTCGAAAAGCTGCTCGAGGACGCTCAGATCAAATTGTCAGTTGTTGTCAGTGACATGTTCGGGGTATCCGGGCGGGAGATGCTGGCCGCCCTGATCGGGGGTGAAAGCAACCCCCAAGTCCTGGCGCAGATGGCCCGGACTCGGATGCGCACGAAGATCCCCCAGCTACAGGAGGCCTTCGTCGGACACTTCACCGACCACCACCGGTTTCTGCTGACCAAGATGCTCGCCCGCATCGACGCGCTCAGCGCCGACATCGCCGATCTCGACACCAAGATCGAGGACCAGATCGTCCCTTTCGCTGATGCGGTGGCCCGCCTGGATGAGATCCCCGGAGTCGGTGCCACCGCCGCCGCGGTGATCATCGCCGAGGTCGGCGTGGACATGACCCGTTTCCCGACCCCCGCCCACCTCTCGTCCTGGGCCCGGTTCGCCCCCGGCGTCAAGGAATCCGCGGGCCGTAAGAAGGGCACCGGGTCCACCGGTCACGGTGACCGCTACCTGGCCCGGATCCTGGGCGAGGCCGCCGTGGGAGCGAGCAAGACTGACACGTTCTTGGGCGAGCGTTACCGGCGCATCGCCCGACGGCGCGGGAAGAAGAAAGCCGTCGTGGCGGTCGGCCGTTCCATCCTGGTCATCGTCTGGTACCTACTATCCGATCCCGAAACCCGTTACCACGACCTGGGCTCCGGCTACTACGACTCACGGATCAACCCAGAACGTAAGAAGCACAACCACATCCGCCAGCTCGAAGCCCTCGGCTACAAAGTCACCCTGCAACCCGCTGCCTGACGCACGCAAGCACTCGACCTCACCGCTACAACCCATCCCGGCTCCGCTGCGCTCCGCCGGGATGCTTCGCCTGCCCACTCACCACCCTTTTTCGAACTAGTCACTCATGGCGGCTCC
>PKWT01000425.1:0-6642 GCA_003132125.1 Micrococcales bacterium
TGCCCTCGAAGAGCTGCACAACGGCCAGGTCACGGTCGACTTCGAGCACGAGCCCGTGCCGCACCGAGGTCCCTGCGCTGTCGGACGTGGTGCGGATCAGCGCAGACTCGTCCCAGCCGACCCCGGACACGCCGCTGACGACGATCAGCGGACCGCGGAGCTCGGTGACTCCGGCGTACTCGACGTTGAGCCTTTCCGTTGTGGGCCGGCGGATGCCTGGTCTGGTCATTTCAGACCTGCCAAGACGCCCAAGATCTGCTCGCGGCGCGCGGTGACATCGTGGGCACCGTCCGGCGCCGTCTCTTGGGCCGCGCGCAACAACGGGGAGAAGTCGAGCTCCTCGATCTGGCTAGCAGTGACGCCGTGATCGACCAGCGAGTCGCACCGGTCGATCACGGCGAGCACGGCATCGATGAGGGAAGCCGTCTTGGCTGCGGTGCAGTGGGCGTCGTTCGGCGAGAGCGCACTCTGCTGCAACACGCCTTCGCGCAGCAGCCGGCCAGCGAGCAGCACGATGCGTTCGTGACCTGGCAGCGACCCGGCACCAACGAGGTCGGCGAGGTCGGCGAGACGGTCGTTGTCGGCCAGCAGCTGTGTCACTCTGCCCCGGCGGCGCCCCCACTCCGGGTCGCCGTTACGTGCATACCAGACCCCCATCTTGTCGGCGTCACGAGAGAAAGACCCCGCCCATCCGACAGCAGGGTAGTGCCGGGCGTAGGCAAGGTTGCGGTCAAGGCTCCACAGCCCGCGGACGAAACGCTGGGTGTGCGCGGTGACCGGTTCGGTGATGTCGCCGCCGGGAGGGGAGACCGCGCCGACGATCGTGACGGATCCTTCGGCACCGCCCAAGGTGACGACACGACCAGCGCGCTCATAGAACGCGGCCAGTGCGGAAGAGAGCGAGGACGGGTAGCCCTCCTCGGCGGGCAGCGCGCCCGAGCGCGACGCAAACTCACGCAATGCCTCGGCCCAGCGGGAGGTCGAATCCGCAATGACCACAGCGTGATAGCCCATGTCGCGGAAGTACTCAGCCACGGTGACACCGGTGTAGATGCTGGCCTCACGCGCCATCATCGGCATGTTCGAGGTGTTCGCGATGATCACGGTGCGCTCGGCGAGCAGACGCCCGGTGCGCGGGTCGCTCAGCTCGGCGAGCTCGGTCAGCACGTCGGCCAGCTCGTTGCCGCGCTCACCGCAGCCCACATAGACGATGACATCTGCCGCGCACCACTTGGCGATCTGCTGCAGCAGCATCGTCTTGCCAGTGCCGAAGCCGCCCGGGACCGCGGCACTGCTGCCGCGCGCCAGCGGGAACACGGCGTCGATCACACGCTGTCCTGTGAGCAGCGGCTCGTCCGCGTCGACGCGTTCCCGCACCGGACGAGCTCGGCGCACCGGCCAGTCCACCCCGATGCGTATCGATGTGTCGCCGACGCTGGCCACCGTCTCCGACGACTGGTAGTCGCCAATGGCAGCGACCCAGTCGACCCGACCGTTGACCCCCGGTGGCACCAGGACGCGATACTCGACGCCGAGCGCCTCGGGGAGCGTGCCCAACACCGTGCCCTCGGTCGCTGCCTCGCCCTCGGCGACGGACGGTCGCCAAGCCCAGGATCTGAGGGCATCACGTCGATCGGCGTCCGGGATCAGCCAGGTCGGCGCGGTCGTGAGCGGACGCAGCAGCCCGTCGAAGACCCCACCCAGCAGCTCAGGTCCGAGGCGCGCCGACAACGGACGGCCGAGCGCGACAACCGGGTCACCAGCGGCGAGGCCGCCGGTGTACTCGTAGGCCTGGACGGTGACGCCCGTCCCCCGGATCGCCACCACCTCACCGGGAAGACGGTGCCTGCCGAGTCCGACGAGCTCGGACATGGCCACGTTCGCCAGCCCCTCGATCTCCACCAGGGGACCGCTGACTCGCACTACCCGGCCCGGCCGTTGGCGGCCGTGGCCCTCGCTCAACCGGCTGCCCATAGCTGCTCCAGGTCGAGGTCTGCAACGGCGCTGTCGACGAGCTTCTCGATGGAGGCGTCGAGGCTGCGGCCGTCGGGTGTCTCGGCGACGATGCCGCCGTCCGGGTGCTCGTGGATGACCGCCTGATCGCCTAGCCGGCTGCGAAGGACCGTCTCAAGACGTGCCCGCCGGGCCGGATCGGCGAGCAGTCCGCGGACGGCGGTAAGCGCCCGCCGGCGAAGCTCGGTGTACACCGCGCGCTGTGCGGCGAGCACGACCCCGCGGGCAGCTCTCCGGGCCCGGTCCATCTCGGACGCGAACATCTTGGCGGCGTCCGACTCCCCCTGGGCCCGCGCCTTCGCCAGGAGCGCCTCGGCCTCGTCGCGCCCCTCGGCAAGCAGCTGCCGTCCGGCTGTTTCGGCGTCCGCGCACACGCGGTCGGCCTCGGCGCGGGCGCGGGCGATGAGCGCTGCACGCAGCGGTTCCAAGGCGATCTGGAGCGGGTCCTTGGCATGGGTCACTCGGGCATCACCACCGTGAGCGGGCCGCGGGGCACCATCCGGTCGGCGCCGACAGCATCGGCTGCGGCCTGGGTGAGAATCACGACGGCAACCGTCTCCGGCAGGGCGATCCAGGCTTGACGAACCTGCTCGGGGGTGTCCGCTGGGTAGACGCGCGCACCCGCGAGGACGAATCCGGAAACCAGGGGTCCGGCCCCGATCGCCGCGACCTCGCTCATTGGCACACCCTGCCCTTCTCACGAGCGCACATGGCCCGCCTCAAGCCTTGCCGATCAGGATCACCGACACGATCAGTCCATAGATCGCAATGCCTTCGGCCAGGCCCACGATCACCATGGCTCGACCGAACAGCTCTGGTCGTTCGCTCATGGCGGCAAGTGCCGCAGACCCGGTGTAGGCGACAGCTATCGCGGCCCCGATCGACGACCCGGCGACCGCGATGGCGGCGCCGATCAGCGCCGACCCGTTGGCGGCAGTGGCCGCGACAGCTGCTGCCCCAGCCACGTCCGGCAGGGTCGCCGCTGATGAGGGGGACGCCGTCACCGCCATCACGAACAGCACGAGCCCCGCGAGCACCAGCACTCCGTTGGCGGCGAGCACCGCACGCAGTGCCGGCCGGCCATGTCGGCGCATCAACCAGCCGACGAGAGTGCCGATGACGATCACAACGGGCAGGGCGATCATCCAGATCAACATGGAACCTCCAAGGTGGTCAGTGGGACGTGCCAGGGCTGGAACGGTCGTCCCTCAGTGTCGAAAACCCGTGAGAAGAGCTCGTAGTACTCCAGCCGCAACGCCTGGATGCCGGCGACGAGCCCCTCGAGTGCGAACGCCAATGCATTACCAATGGCGAAGATCGCCACCGCGCCAGCCGCACCGAGGACTCCGTGGCCCCACAGACCCGTGGTGGCCTGCCAGACGACATCGCCCAGTGCGGCGTGAGTCAGCCCGAAAGCAGCCAGCCGAGCGAAGCTGACGAGGTTCGAGCCGAGCCGGACGACCAGGTCGAACAGCTCGATGCCGGCCTGGGCAGCCCCGGCGGCACCGCCGCCCGCGGACGCCAGCAGCCCGATGTACGCGACCGCCAGCCCGCCGACTGCCATGACTCCCCCGACCCACACCAACCAGACCAGGTCGAAGTGGACGCCCCCTACTGTCACGCCAAGCCCCAGGAACAGAGCGGCGCCAGCAAGTCCGGACGGTGCATACACAGCCCGGCGCCAGCCACCCTCTCTGAACCGGTTGACAATGCCGAGCCCGTACGCGCCGGCCAGGAGAACCGCGCCGACAGCAATTGCCACCCCCAGCAACAAGATCGGCTGGTCGAGAGGCGCGAGCCAGATCACCGGCACGACAGGGGTCGGGCCGAAGAACTCGCCGTACAGCGCACCGAAGACCATGCTCGCCACGCCAGCGCCGAGGAGGAACAGCCAGACAGGCTGCAACCTGGCCAGCCGCGACGACCAACGCAGCCGGATCGCGACCGCCGCAAGCACCAGCAGCGCACCGTGACCGACGTCGGCGAACATCATGCCGAACATGACGACGTATGCGAGGCCGGCGAGCGACGCCGGATTCACGTCCGCATACGGGACGGTCCCGTACGTCTCGACGAGCGGGGCGAACTCACGGGCCGCACCAGTTTGTGTCAGCAGCGTGGGCGGTTGGACCCCGGAAAGGCGAGGCATCGGCACCACCACGCCACCGACTTTTGCCACCCGAACGGCCAGGTGAGCCATGTCGTCGGCCGGCATCCACCCGACAAGCGCGGACACGTTGCCGCGGGTCACCGCCTGACCCGAGCGTTCTTCCAGCTGGGCTTCACCGGCGATCAGGTCAAGACGCCCGGCCCGTTCGCAGCAGTCGAGATCAGGTGAGGTGGGTGCCAGCACCGCTGCCGTGTCGTCGCGCACCTGCAGCCGTTGCAGCCGAGCCGAAGGTGACGCCGGGTTCTTCGATACCTCGCCGTCCAACGGGATCTCGTCCAGCGCAACGGCGCCCTCGTCAGCCACGTTGACGAGCAGGTCTCTTAGCGCATCCCGCGGCGCCATCAGCGCCACACGCTGCATCCTGACCGGGCGAAGGGCCTCACGCCACCGCATCGAACACCTCCAGGGGCTGCCCACCCCGTGCGGCCAGCTCGAGAGCAGCCCGCACACGCCACGCATCCGCGGCCATCATCGCCACCGCCCCGATCAGCACCTCCGGACCCGCGGTCGCGCCTCGTACGAGCGCGAAACCATCGTGTTCCACCCGAGTCCACCAGCGCGCCTCGGCCTGCCACAGGTCAGCTGGCTCATGAATGTCGGCAAGCGCCCATCGCGCCCAGCTAGGTAGCGCTGCCGCGAGGTCGGGAAGAGTGGTTGCCGCAATCGCGGCCGGTCCCACGATGCGCGACGCTTCGTTCTCTGCACGTGCAGGCAGTCGCCGATGTTCGAGAGCCCCGACCCTGGCCAGGAGCAGTGCCGTGGCGCCGGCCGCCCACGCCCCGGCGGCGGGGATGGCGGACATGGTTCGGTCGGCCAGCGAGGTCTGCATCGCCAAGGTCACATCACGGGGGGTCCCTCCCCCGGAGTCTCCCCACGATGACGTTGCCAGGACCTGGCGAAGCTCTTCCACGCTGGTGGTTCGGGAGAGCCGTGGCCAAGCGGTGGAAAGTCCGCCGAGCCGATAGGGCGCGGGTGCCTCGGTGCCCGCCAGACGTGCCTCTGTGCCCGCCAGACGAAGCACGTGCTCGTGAACGTTGGTGATCTCCAGCGGTCCCAACAGGATGCGCAGGATCGTGACTCCCTCGCGCGGCACCCAGCCGGCGAGCACCCGCACGTTCCACAGGAACGTCTCGACCACGGCACGTTGTGCGCCGGCGAGCGTCTGATCGGTGCGGACGTCATGGCCGTAGGGCGTGTGTGCCAGGGACGAGAGAGCCTCGTCGACGGACGGGCTCGCGGCGAGGCTGCGGACCGCCGCGCTGCCCAGACGGCGTCGAGTCATGGCGCGGGCGCGAACGCTGCCGGCCACCCATGCGGCACTCATGTCGCACCCGGCCGCTGTTCGTCCGAGAACTGCGCATCGTCGATGAGCCTGCCGACCAAGGCGACGACGAGGTCGACATAGGAGCCCATGTGTTCTCCCGCGTGTCGTCGTATCTCGGCAGCCTCACGTTCTGCAGCAACAGCAGCGGCTGTGGACTTCGCCAGAGCGTTCGGCCGCATCTGGGCAACGGCAGCGGCGCGCTCGGCATCCATGCGTTCACAGGCTGCAGCGAGGGAGCCGCGAGCCCGCTCTGCGTCCCGCGCGCGAACCTTGGCGGCGGCCTGGCTGGCGCGGACAGCGATGTTGGCACACTCATGTTCGGTGCTTGCGAGCCGGGCAAACACAGGTTCCAGCTCCGCCGCGAGGTCCGCGCCGCGGTCGGCCGGCACTCCAGCGGCGCCCGCCGCCCCTGGCGCCCCTGCCGGGCGGAAGCTGTGCAGCACATCACGGACTCGTACCATCAGCGCGCTTCTTCACGCCGAAAGGCCGCGAACCTCACACTCACGAGACACCGCGCTCAACGGCGCGGACCGCGGCCTGCGCTCCCAGCTGCTCACCCCAGGCTTGGGCACGACTCAGCTCGCCGTCAATCAGCGGACCAGGGACGTCCTCGACATAGAAGCCCTCGGACTGGGCAGCCGCCGCATAGCCGAGCTTGTGGGCGAGCTTCGCGGCGCTCTTGGCAGCCGACCCTGGCAGATGACGAACCTTGGCCACCCGCGTGTCGAAGGTCGCCACGCGCTCGGAGTGTGGGCCCTTGCGCAAGTGTTCGAGCCATTCGCGCAAGCCGAGGGCCGTCGACCCCTGGGTGGCGCCTTGTTTGAATGCGTCCTCCCGGGTCGAGGGCCGGGTCATCGAGAACGCGTGCGTCGGTCCACCGAGGACGAGCAGGTCGAACGGCTCGGTGATCACCGCTGGTGCGTCTGTGACCTCGATCAGCTCGACCTCACCATGCTTCGACAAGCCGCCGGTGATCGCCAAGGCCACTTGCTCGGTGTTGCCGAAGAGAGACTCATACACGACGAGAGCCTTCATCACCTTTCACCTTCTGCCGTCACTCCACTCAGGCTTGCACTCGGCGGGCTGGCGACAGAAGGGACGTTGGTCACCTGTTCAGAGAACCGGTGGCGCGGTG
>PKWT01000425.1:6683-11776 GCA_003132125.1 Micrococcales bacterium
AGTACTTCGCAACCAGCGTCACGCGGAACACCGGCTTGCTCCTGTCCTTTCGGGTGACGGTGATCTGGTCACCCACCTTCAGATTGTGAAGGTTGTAGAAGACCCCTGGCCCCTTCCAGTCGATGTGGCCGGCAATGATTGCCGGGCCCATCTCGCCAGGAGTCGGCGCACCGGTGTACCACCCGGCGGGGAAGCCGGATGGCGGAACCTCCATCGTTCCGTCCTTTTGTAGCCCGAGGTCCATCAACGTGGAATCCACGCCGATAGCACCGATCTGCAGCCGGACGGGCACAGACTTCGCCAGATGGGACACCTTCGCGACTGGCGGCTCCGGAGGGAACGCAGACTCTGTCGTCGGCCAGACCGAGGGTGCGACCGTGCTCGGCACCGAGACCGACCGTGCCCCTCCGGCGACCGTTTCATTGGAGAAGACAACTGTCCCGATGGCGATTGTGGCGAACAAGGCCGCCACAATCGCCGTCACCGACCAGCGGGCCAGACGAGGGCCATTCCTCGCGGAACGGGGCCGCAATCGTCTGCCTTGCTCAGACGTTCAGACGACGTCGACGTACGGCGACGACCGTCGCGCCAGCGAGCCCAGCGGACACCAGCACACCAGCCAGCAGGCCCAGCGGGTTGGATCCGCCGCCACTCGTGCTGCCGTCACCGGTCGAGACTGCCCCAGAGGGAACAGCCGTGACCTGCGGGCTTGGCGAAATCACCGTGGGCAACGCCGTGGGCAACGGAGTGGCTGTCGCAGTGACTGTCGGCGTGGGGGTGGGCGACACCTGACACGTCGGTCGGGTAATCGTGTTCGCGTCCAGCGTGACCTCGCCGTTGCGGGCCAGCGCGCGGCCCTGCACGGTCGCACCAGTTCGCAGGTGGACGTCGGTCAGCGCCAGGATGTTGCCACTGAAGTCGGCGGTGGTGTTCAGGGTCGCCGAGCTCCTGACCAGCCAGAACACGTTGCAGGGCGAAGCGCCGTTGATCAGGTTGACATGACTGCCGGCTGCAGCGATCAGCGTGGCAGCGGACTGGAAGACGAAGACGGCGTTCGGGTCGTTTCCGGCGTCCAACGTCAAGGTGTTGGTGATCGTGAAGACGCCGGAGCTGTAGATGCCTGGCACCAGTGTCGAACCGCCCAGCTCGCTGGGGATCGCAGTGGCTGGGGTCTGGCCAGCGGCGTTGTCAAAAGCGGTCCCGAGGGCTGCCTGCGCACCCAGCGCAACGGGGTCGGCCACGTGCGAGGTGCCGTTCAAAATCATCAACGGTGGCCCACCGGTAAGGCTCGAGCCGGGAGAAATCCCGATGTCACCGGTGATCGTGGTCGTTCCGGTGTTGGTGATGGTTTGGCCGGCGAGGACGACGAAGGGGTCGGCGGTGCCGAGCGGTATCGGGGTCGCCGCGGCCTGGGCACTGCCCGGGAGCGCCACGAGCAGCGCCAAAGCTGCAACCGAGGCGACACCCACACTCATGCGTCGCGCGCTAAGCACGTACCGAGATAGCCTCATGTTGGTCCATTCAATGGTCGGGATTCGCTGCATAAACTGGTCGTGATTTGCTGCCCAAAAAGGCACCCGCCTAAAACTTTACTCGCTCGACGGGTGATTTGTGGCTTCTTGATAAGCGTCTCTGGCGTTCACTACTCACGTTGGTTCTTTCGGGTCAAACCCACAACCCGGATGGGATCTGAACCTCGGCTGGCCGGGACGTTGAACCCTTGGCCGGTCCTGTGTTCTGGATAGCGTCGACCGCCGACTGCACGGACGGGCCCAGCCGATGGGCCACCCTGCGCGCCCTGCGGGTGCTCCAATGGATGGATCACCCGGGTGGCCGCTAACTCGCCTGGTTGGCCAACAATCGGGAAGTTTCCCCTTCATCTGCGGGCCTTTGGTCCCTTCGCGACGGTGGGTCGGGGCGAGGATCGTGGAAGCCATGACCGAGACGATTCTCACGGGAGCCGGGTCAGGCGCGCCTCGAACGATTGAGCGCACCCCACGTCGAGCCCCGCTCATCGGGAGCTATCAGGAGCGTTGTCAGTCGTTCACGTGGAACGAGGCCCGTGAATGGCTCGACGGGATGCCGGACGGGTGTCTCAACATCGCCCACGAGGCTGTGGACCGCCACGCTTCCGCAGGACTCGCCGATCAGGTCGCCCTGCGGTTCCTGGATCGGACGCTCCCCACCCAGGAGCTGACGTATGCCGAGCTGCGCGATCTCACCGATGCCTTTGCCATCGCCCTGAGGACCTTGGGAGTGCGTCCGGGAGAGAGGGTCTGCACCCTGCTCGACCGCTCGCCGGCGCTGTACGTCACCGCCCTGGGCGCGCTCAAGAACGGCAGCGTCTACTGCCCGCTGTTCCCTGCGTTTGGCCCTGAGCCGGTCCGTGAGCGACTGGAGCTTGGCTCGGTTCGGGTGCTGGTGACCGACGCCGAGGCATACGAGCACAAGATCGCGCCCAACCGCGACAGCCTGACATCCCTCGAGTTCGTCCTCATCGTCGGTGACAGGAGCCTGGCGACCGAGCCTTCGGCACCGCTGCCGACGGGGACGCTGCCCTGGTCGGAAACCATGGCCGCAGCGACATCGGTGCTCCATCGTGACGGGTTCACGATCGCGGCCACCCGCCCGGAGGACCCGGCGCTGCTGCACTTCACCAGCGGCACCACCGGCCGGCCCAAAGGTGCGGTGCACGTACATCAGGCCGTCGTGGCACACCACGCCACCACCAGGTTCGCCCTCGACCTGCGCCCCGGTGACATCTTCTGGTGCACGGCAGACCCGGGCTGGGTGACGGGCACGTCATACGGCATCATCGGCCCGCTCACCTGCGGGGTGACGGTGGTGACCGACGCGGCCGACTTCGACGCGGGTCGGTGGTACCGCATCCTGGAAGAGCAACACGTCACCGTTTTCTACACCGCCCCGACCGCACTGCGGATGCTGATGCGAAAGGGCACTGAACTGGCCCACGGTCACAATCTGTCGGCGCTGCGCCACATCGTCAGCGTCGGAGAGCCGCTCAACCCTGAGGCCGTCGTCTGGGGGCTCGAGGCGTTCGGCCTTCCGATCCACGACACGTGGTGGCAGACGGAGACCGGCGCCATCATGATCAGCAACTATCCCGGTATGCCGATCCGTCCGGGCTCGATGGGGCGGCCGATGCCCGGCATCGAGATCGCTGTCCTCGAGCGCGGCGACGACGGGCGCGCCGCGGTCGTCGACGGCAAGGTCACAGTCGTGGCACAGCCAGGGGTCGACGGCGAGCTGGCCTTACGGCCGGGCTGGCCGTCAATGTTCCGCACGTACCTCGACAACCCCGAGCGGTATGCGAAGGCGTTCGTCGACGGGTGGTACCTGACCGGCGACGTCGCCCGCGTCGACGGGGACGGCTATGTGTGGTTCGTGGGCCGGGCCGATGACGTCATCAAGTCAGCCGGCCACCTGATCGGGCCCTTCGAGGTCGAAAGCGCTCTGATGGAGCACCCGGCGGTCGCGGAGGTGGGCGTCATCGGAAAGCCCGACCCGCTGGCCGGCGAAATCGTCAAGGCGTTCGTGACTCTCCAGACCGGATACGAGCCGGACGAGAGGCTGCGCCGGGAACTGATCATGTTCGGGCGCCGCAGACTGGGCTCGGTCGCACCCCGAGAGATCGCCTTCGACCAGGCACTCCCCCACACCCGTAGTGGCAAGGTCATGCGTCGGCTGCTCAAGGCGCGCGAGCTCGGACTTCCCGAGGGAGACCTCTCCACGATGGAGCCGTCGCCATGACCGCCATCGACAAGAGCCACGGGGCTCGGCACAGCACGTCCAGGCAGCCGCCGCGTCGTCGGGGCAGCGCCACCGCGCCGAGCACAACGCCAACGACGACACCGACGACGACGACACCCACCCCGACACAGCTGCCAAGGACGACAGCAACAGACCCGGCAGAGATGCTCAGGCAGATGATGCGGATCCGCCGGTTCGAGGAGAAGTGCGCCGAGCTGTACAGCGACACGAAGATCCGCGGGTTCCTTCACCTTTGCATCGGCGAAGAGGCGACTGCGGTCGGGGTGATGTCGGCCCTGGCACCGACCGACGCAGTGCTGTCGACATACCGCGAGCATGGACACGCCCTTGCCCGAGGGCTGTCGATGGACTCGATCATGGCGGAGATGTTCGGCAAGGTCACCGGGTGCAGCCGCGGCCGTGGTGGGTCGATGCACCTCTTCGATGCTTCCCGCCGTTTCTATGGCGGCAACGCAATCGTCGCCGGTGGCCTCCCCGTCGCAGTCGGGCTGGCCCTGGCGGACCACATGAACGGCCGGCCCAATGTGACCGCGTGCATCTTCGGCGACGGAGCCATGGCCGAGGGCGAGTTCCACGAGAGCGCCAACCTGGCCGCCCTCTGGAAGTTGCCAGTGCTGTTCTGCTGCGAGAACAACGGCTATGCGATGGGCACCGCGCTGGCCCGCACCCACGCCGAAACCGATCTCGCCGCCCGCGCGGCGTCATACGGCATGGTCGCCTGGGCGGTCGACGGCATGGACGTGGAAGCGGTGGCGGAGGCCACCAGACGCGCGGTCGCCCAGATACGGGGGGGTGGCGGGCCATGTTTCCTCGAGCTGCGCACCTACCGGTTCCGGGCCCACTCGATGTATGACCCGGACCGCTACCGCGACAAGTCCGAGATCGAGCAGTGGAAGCGCGCGGACCCGATCCCCGCACTCACGGGTCGGCTGCTGTCCAGCGGAACCCTGACCGACGCGGATCTGCGCCGCTGGTCGGCCGAGATCGGCGCCGAGATCGAGGCAGCCATCACCGCTGCCGATCAAGGCGAGCTTGAGCCGGTGGCCGACCTGACCCGGTTCGTGACCAGCGAGGCCAACCGGACGGGAGGCCCGTGGTGACCAAGACTGCCGCAAAGTCCGCAACTCCCACCAGCGAGGACGGTCAACAGACCACCTACCGCGAGGCCCTCCGCGAGGCCCACCGCGATGCCTTGAACCGGGACCCTCGGGTGTTCCTCATGGGTGAGGATGTCGGACGGTACGGCGGGTCGTTCGCCGTCAGCCTCGGCCTGCTCGAAGAGTTCGGACCAGAGCGGATCC
>PKWT01000104.1:0-3383 GCA_003132125.1 Micrococcales bacterium
ACTCCCGACCCACTGGCGACCACACCTCTTCGACACTCCGGTCATTGTCAAGCCCTCCCATGAAGGTAACTTCAGTCCAGTTCTGACCAAGGGCACCAACCCGTCGAGCGTTCGGGAATCGCCTTGGTTTCAACAGACTCTAGGGACCCGTGTCAATAGCCAGGCCACGCAGAAGCGCGTGGTGAGCACACACGGCGACCGCAAGAAGCGACCCGGTGGCGGCGGTCTTCAGCTGATTTACGGGTTCGTGAAACAGGTCGCCGCCAGGCCTTCTTTTCTTGAACATGCGCGGTTCAGGGTGCGAATGGTCGATCCTGGTCGGGGGCCTGGCACACGACCAGGATCGGGTGCCAGTGGATCAGCTACACGCACGGGCGGGCGGTGGCAACCCGGTAGGCGCGAAGGCCGACGGGCAGCTCCGAGCCTGCTGTTTGAGGTCAACCAGCGAGGCTCGCCCACCGCCAGTTCGTGACGCCGGACGACCTGTGTCGGCCTCTCACATGCACAGACTCGTGGCCGTCACCACCTACGATCACGACAGTATGTGTCCCATGTCCCGGAAGACGGGAGACCGTGAAATGGCCAAGCAGCCGCACGCTGTCGTGATCGGCGACATCGAGGTGGCCCGACGGACCTGCTCCGAGCTGTCCGCGCACGGGTTCGTGGTCACCCACCTCCTGCATCCGACGGACTCAGAGATGCGTGCGGCTTTGACGCAGGCTGTTAGTGCGGTGGCGGTCCTCGTACGTGGCGACGTCACCGCCCTGCGCTATGCGCTCTTGGTCGAGCATCTGCTGCCAGAGGTGCGCCTAGTGGTGACGCTGTTCAACCAGACCGTTGCCGAGCAGCTCGTACGCGTGGTCCCCAACTGCCAGGTCACCTCGCCCGCCAACGTCGCGGTGCCGTCGATCATCGGCGCCTGCGTCGGCCCGAATGTCCTGGCCGTTACATCACTGGGCGCAGAGCCGACGATGATCCTCGCAGCGGGCGAAGGGATCGAGCTGCGGCCGTGGCCACGACGCGGATGGCTACGCACGCTGCCGGCGGTGCTCGCGGGCCAGGTCCGTCCCCACGACGCAGCCACCCGCTTCCTGTTCATCGGGCTGGCGGGGCTCGCGAGCATCTTGGCACTGGACTGGCTCTTGGCCGTGACTGCCTTGCACGAGACGGGAATTCGGGCGTTGTACATCGCCACCCGCGTGGTCGCCACCGTCGGCCCCGGCGATGCAGACGCGCACGCGCCGGGTTGGTACCAAGTGCTCTCCTCCGGCTCCATGCTGCTGACGATCGTGTTCACCGCAGTCTTCACCGCCGGGGTCATCAACAGACTGCTGTCGAGGCGAAGCATCGCCGTCATCGGGTCACGGACCGTCCCCACACGTGACCACGTGGTGGTCATCGGACTAGGACAGGTGGGTCTGCGGCTCTGCATCGAGCTCCGAAGGCTCGGGATCAGCGTCGTGGCCGTCGAGCGCGACCCGCGAGCAGTCAACCTACGGCTGGCCAGGGCCGCCAAGGTGCCTGTCCTGATCGCCCACGGCGAGGAACGGGAAGTCCTGAAAAAGCTCTCCCTTCACCGCGCTCGAGCGCTCGCGGCCATGGGATCCGAGGACCTCGACAACATCGAGGTAGCCATCGCAGCCCTGGCGCTTGCCCCCGACCTTCGCGTGGTCCTAAGAGCCGGCGATGACGATGTGATCGCCGAGACGAGGCCGTTGTTCAGGATCGGCGAGGTCCGTAACGTCTCCGCGCTGACGGCCTTCGCGGTGACCCTGGGGTTGGTCGGGAAAACGCCACGCACGGTCTACGCCCGAGGGCATCAGCTGGGCGCGATCCCCTTGGCGGCTCCCGACGCAGACACCATCCTCGATGCCGAACTGCACAGTCCAACGTCGCGTTGTGACTGCGATGCGACCCCCGACATCTGAGACCAGCACGACCAAACCCCTTCAACTGTCACGCCATGTTCTCGTACTCGACCGCGTGAACCCTGGCGCAGGTCGGATCCCTGCGTGTCAGGGTGAGTTGAGACCAATGGTTCATGGCAAGTCCGTCCCACGCAGGCCAGTTGTCATCGACGGGCTGTCGTCACCCGATCCTCGATGTCGCCGTTGTACTGGATCTTCGCGGCGAGTTCGAGCCGATCATCTCATCGGGTCCAACGCCGAGCCTTCGTGGTTGACGCCTTACGCAGCGCGGGCCCGTAAGCGCGGCGTGCATCGTCGGCGCGGGCACCCTCCTGCGCGTACAACAGCCCGAAGGTGAACCCGTTCTCACCGGACTCATGGGCGGCCACGGCGAGCTCGCTCAGTAGGGCACGTGCGGCCACGCTGTCCTGGTGCTCACCAAGAACGTCCTGCAGCGCCTCCATTCGATTGGCCAGTCGCCTGGCTGGTTTGCCGGACACGGGGACGGCCGATTCTGCGGCGTACCGGGCCCGTTTCGCGCTCTTTCGGACCTCGTGCAGCCCTTGGTCGCGCACCTGCGGGGTCCGGTCGTCGGCAACGGCGCGGGCGGCCCGGTCGACCCGGTCGGCGGCGCGGCCGACCAGGGCGGGTAGCTGCGTGTAAGCCGGCTTGCCCGCGCGGGCGGTCAACGGCGGGTCGGCGAGGAGATTGTCAAAGGCGTCCAGCAACCGGAAGTAGCGGTCGCCGTCGAGCGCGGCGACCAGGTCGGCGTGTGCGTCCCGGTGCCGGCCCAGCATTTCTAGGTCGACTCGGGCCCCGACCGGACCCAGGACCAGCTCGCCGGGTTGGGTCGCCACCAGGTCCCGCAGCCGCCAGTGCAGCACTTCGGTGTCGCGGGGCCGACCGAGAACCTCCCCGAGCCATTTGAGCTCCTGCCGCACCGGGTCGGTCCGCTCCCGGTCCAGCAGCGGTCGGTAGGTCGCCAGCGCGCTGCGCAGCCGGCGGGTCGCCACCCGCATCTGGTGTACGGCGTCGGGTTCGTCACCCCGGGCCCCTCGATCGCGCGTGACCAGCTGGTCTACCTGCTCTCGCAGGTGGGCGAGCACCACCGCACCAGCCGTGGCCCGCCCGACGTTGACCATCCCCTCGTGGGTGGCTGCCAGCGTCGGGTCGGCGATGTCTCCCAGGACGCGCGCAAGCTTCGAACCCGACTCCGACGGGACCAGTCCCGCGGCTTGCAGTTGGCTGCTGACCGCGTCGAGGAGGGACCTGTCCCCGTGCAGGAGCTCGACCTCGACCTCGCGCCATGTGGACTCCTCGATGGCCCCGTCGGCCAGCCGCGACCCGTGAACCGTGTCGTCCGCGATGGTCGCGAGCGTGTCACCGTCGGCGTCCAGCAGTCGTCGTTCGATGCGGGTGGTGTGTAGTACCGCGATGGGGATCAGCGGGCGGTTGCGGACGAGCGCACGGACCTCG
>PKWT01000104.1:3518-3675 GCA_003132125.1 Micrococcales bacterium
CCCGGACAGATCCGGCAGGGGCGCGCTGGGGTCAACGTCGAACTTACGCTCGACCTCACTGTAACGAGTCATGAGCTATGACTACCTCAAGGCGGGCGCGCGCGATAGCCACCACCTCCTCGGGGCCAGGGTGCACGGTCCGTAGGACGCGCCGGTC
>PKWT01000087.1 GCA_003132125.1 Micrococcales bacterium
ACTTCTACTTGGCCATTGACACGCTGGGGCGAGGTCAGAGTCGGAAGACGCGAGGACTACCAGGTTTGTCGCCGGGTCCTGAGCTTCTCGGACGGCGGCCAGCGCGCACAGGACATCGACGCCCTTCTCCTGGGGCCTGCCAATCACGATCTTGTGTCCGGCGGCGTCCCGGGCGGGCCTGCCACTGGCATCTCGCTCGTATTCGTATTTCAAGGGCCGCAGCGTCACCTGGACCCGACGATCCCGCTCCCACTGGGACTTCTGCGCCTGGTTGCGGGCGTAGCCGTGAGCATCGTGTTCGGATGAGGGTTCACCGCGGTACACCAGGACACGACGAAGCACAGCGTGGGCCATCCCGGGACGCTGTCGGCTGTTACGGGTCAGCAGCAGTTTCTGGGCGAACAGCAGCGGGTCGATCACCGTCTCGTGCCGAGGGAGATTCCGAGTCGAGGCAAAAACGCCGTGCCCGGTCAAGTGCACGTTTTGGTAGTCGATCACGATCGATGCGCGTAATCCTTCGGCCACGGTCTGCCTCCAGGACAAAAAAGCCCCACCAGTCCCGGAGGACGGTGGGGAGTTATGAATAAATAGTCACACAGTTCCTCGGCAGACGCCAGTTGCGTCCCCGCCGATCTCACCCGTGAGGTCCGCAAGGCCAGCCGGCTTTAGAAGCGCTGGGGACGAGGGGAGGGGGTCGGCGCAGCCACCTTCCGCACGGCCCCCAGGCCCCCACATCTCACCATGCTCAGCGCTACGACCCGCATGGTCTCCATGCCCAGCCCTCAACTGGGTTGCATCTGCTCGCCTCCAAAACGCTGGGCCACGACCAGCCCCGAGCCTCCCACGTTCACGGTGTCACCCCTCGGTGCCCATGCTTTGCGCGCCGTCGCCCATCTGCACAGCAGTCCGCAAATAGTCCGCACTTGGGTTCAAAACAACCCCGACAGACACAAGACGTTGAGAGCGAATCACGTTGCAAATCAAGGGAATTCGAGATTCACCCCACCGCTCGATGGCCCTTTTAATCCGTAGGTCGTCGGTTCGAAACCGACGGGGCCCACCCCACGTTTGCGCAGGTCAGCGCCCTGCGAAGCCCTCTTCGACCGGGTCACAGCGAGCGTCAGAACGTCCGAAGAGCCGCCAACGACCGCCTCCCAAGCCTGAGAACGTCCACCGATGACAGCGCGTTGCGCGGGTGCCACGAATCCCGTGGCACCCGGTACAGCGAGCGTCATTCCGGTAGCCCACTGGCGGTGGACCACGGGGGTGTACTCGCTGTCGGCGGCCATTGCCGCAATCGCCTTGTCCAGGCGGTCCCGGCGGGCTTCCGCCTGCAACACGGCCTCGTGTTCGGCGTCGAACGCCAGCTGCAGCCCCGGCGCGTCGAAATGCTGCTTGCGCAGCCACAGCAGGTGCTTCCGGGTCCAAGCGTGGCCGCCGTAGTACACGATTCCCTGACGCAACAACAGCTTTGACACCCGGTGCCGGGCCCGCATCAGATCACCGCGGACATCTTCCCGGACCCGGACCAGGTCACGGGCAGCCTCCCGAGCCACCGACGGCACCCTCACCGAGACGATGTCGTCCAGGCGCAGGAGCCTGGCCAACAACATGGCATCTCGAGCGTCGGTCTTAACCCGGTCGCCAGCCGGACGCTGGATCTTCGACGGCGCCGCCACCTCACACCTGACCCCTGCGGTCATGAATGCCCGGGCCAGGCCGAAGCCGGTCGGACCCGCCTCATAGACCGCCGCCGACGGCCCAGGCAGGGATCTCACCCACCCGATCACGTCGTCATTTCCGGGCGTCAACCGTGCCCGAAACACCTCACCCGTGACTCCATCGACCGCCGCCGCGACCACAGATCGTGCGTGCACATCCAGACCAACACTCGTACGCTCGGTAAACACCGGGGCCTCCTCACACATGTAGGCACTGCCGAACAGGGAACTCTGCTCGGTAACCCACGATGCTGTGCGAGCGAGGCCCCGGCCCGCAAGATCAGCGGGCACCTACATACCGTCTAAGACGCGACGGCGAACGCGCGGGCATGCGACAGGTGCCAACATGTTTGGTATGACACCCGAGCGAGTGGGCGGTACCCGCGACGTGAGTCCCGCCTTGTACCGCTGCGACACGGATAACTGCCGGAAGGTGGAGCCGGCCGGCGAGGACGAAGTGCCTCGTTGCCCTGTCCATGGCTCCCTCATGAAGCCGGTTCGGGCCGGCGAGGGCTAGAGCTCGCCTAGATGGGCAGGGCGAAGACGAAGATGTTGCTCTCATAGTGGCCGGTGCGGTTATCGAACGTACCGCCGCAGGTGAGGAGGAGCAGTCGACCCGACTTGGGCCTCCCCTCTGGTCCGAAGGAATGAGTCTGGTCGAACAGCTCCGCACGGCGAGGTCCCAGCTGGTCCTTGGGCACACCGACAGGAGGTGCGGCAACCGCATAGTTCATCCTTCGGCCGTCAGCCGCGACCAGGGAGATGACCTCCCCGACTCGGTAGTCGGCCAGATCGGAGAACGCGCCAGGCACACCGCCGGAGTTGACGTGGCCCACCAGGATCGTGGTGCCGTACGAACTACCTGGCCCCACGTCCTGGCTAGCCCAGCTGATGACGCGAGGGTCGGGGGGGACGTAGAGGCTGCCGTCAGCATTGAGGGGGTTGGCCGACACCGCGGCCTGCACGTGATGGCCCGTGACGATGACCGAGATGGGGACACCAGACCTGTTGGCAATGACCACGGGTGTTGGGTCCGGCGCAGGCGCCGGAGTCACGGACGGTCTCAGGTCGGGCGGAAGCGGACCGCTCGAAAGCGTCCGGTCCGCCCGACCCTGGCCCAGATAGTGATCGCCCAGGATTATTCCTGACGAAACAAGCAAGACCAGCCCCAAGACGGTAAGAGCCGCGGTGCTCGCTCGGTTACGCGTCACCGTGACGCCGGCGCTGCACGAAGCCTGCCCCGAGCGCGAGGAACGCAGCAATTGATGCGAAACCTCCGGCGGCCAACTGCCAACCGGTGCTCGCCTCGCCAGCCTCAGCAGCCGTGGGCAACGGGTGGGTTGCTGTTGCCGCCGCCGCCGCTGGTCTGATCGCCGCCGCCGCCTCCGGTGTTCTGGCCGCCGCCGCCGC
>PKWT01000071.1 GCA_003132125.1 Micrococcales bacterium
CGCGATACCCAGCGTGTCGTCTGCGAACTGCAGCAGCTCGTTGGTCATCGCCGAGGGCAGACCCTCGACGTGCGCAATGCCGTCACCGGCGTCGATCACTCGGCCGACCTCTTCGCGGGAGGCCGCGCCGGGCTCGTAAGACTGAACAAAGTTGTCCAGCGCGTCCCGGATCTCCTCCGGACGGATCGTGAGCTCCGCCATCAGTGTCTCTCTCCTCGTATGCGGCCCGAATTCTGTTCGGACCGAGATTGTCGTGTGTTCAAAACGTGGTTTCAGCGCGAGGCCGTGGTGCCGCTTCGTGGCCAGCGCCTGGCTACAACAGCAGGGATCGTTCCGCTTCCTGGATCCGACGCGAGATCGTGCCGTCGACAACCTCGTCGCCGACCCGCACCCTGATGCCGCCGACGACCGCAGGGTCGAGCACGATATTGACCTGCACCGGACCGTTGTAGATCCCCGACAAGGCCTGGACGAGGCGCTGACGCTGGGTGTCGTCCAAGGGCACGGCAGCGGTGACAGTCGCGGTCAGCTGGTCGCGCCGTTTGGCGGCAATGGCGAGATAGCTCTCGAGGACCCGGCCGAAGCGTCGCCCCCGCGGGGAGACTGCAGCCTGACGGGTCAGGCTGATCGTCTCGGCCGAAGCCTTGCCCTCGAGCAGAGCCTCGACCAGGGCAATCTTGACGCTCTCGTCCCCGCCGTGCGCGGACAATGCATCCCGCAGGCCGGAGTCTGCCGCGACGAGCCGCCCGAACCGGAAGAGGTCATCCTCCAGGGCGTCGAGCCGACCACCCGCCTCGGCCGAGGCAACCACGGCTTCGACGGCCAGCGTCTCGGTGGCATCACCGAGATCTTGGTCGTCGGCCCAGCGCTGTGAGACCAGGGCACTCAGCACGGCCGTTGCCGAGTCGCTGATCCTGGAACCGAAGAGGCTCTCGACCAGGCCGCGCTTGGCAGCCGAGTCCCTGGACGGGTCGACCAGCGCGCGACGCAGTGAAGCGCTCGAGTCGAGTGTGGCCGTCACGCCGAAAAGGTCCCCGGCAAGTGCTGACCCATAGGCTCCGGAACCCAGCGCTGCCGCGAAGGCGTCGTGCCCCGCCGCGAACGCTGCGCGCGAAGATCCCCGCATCAGGCGTCCTGCCCGACCGTCTCGGGCCGGATGGCGCCCGACTCGAGCTCGGTGAGGAAGCGCTCGACGATGCCACTCTGACGGGCCTCGTCATGCAGGGACTCCCCCACGATGCGGCTGGCCAGCTCGGTCGACAGTCGACCCACCTCGCTGCGCAGCGAGACCACGGCCTGTTGACGCTCGGCCTCGATCTGCTTGTGCGCGGCCTCGGTCATGCGGTTTGTCTCGACCTGGGCCTGGGCACGAAGCTCGACGATGATCGCGGCGCCCCGTTCCTGGGCTTCCGTCCGGATGCGGCCGGCTTCGACACGAGCCTCGGCAAGCTGGGCTTTGTACTGCTCGAGGGCAGCCTGGGCCTCCTGCTGGGCCTCCTCAGCCTTGTGCATGCCGCCCTCGATGGCCGCGGTGCGGTCGGAGTAGGCCTTCTCGAGGTTGGGTACGACCTTCTTCTGCACGATGACGTACAGGATGGTGATCGCGATGAGACCGAAGATCAGCTCTCCCCAGTGGGGCAGAACGGGGAGCTGGTCGGCCTGGCCAGCGGTCACCAAAGCTGCGACGTGAGTCGCGCCGGCGAATAGCTGCACGGGTATCTCCTAGTGCCTAAGTGCCAAAGATGGTGTTGGGCTGTGGTGTCCGCAGAATCGAGCTACAAGACGAAGGCGAGCACCAGACCGAAGATGGCCAGCGCCTCGGCCAGGGCGAAGCCCAGGATGGCGATGGACTGCAGCATGCCGCGAGCCTCGGGCTGGCGGGCGACGCCGTTGATGTACGCGGCGAAGATCAGGCCGATGCCGACACCCGGCCCGATGGCGGAGAGGCCGTAGCCGACGAGGTTGAGGTTTCCGGTCACGATGTGATCCTCTTTCGTTCTTGGTGCCCCGCTCGGCAGTCACCGGGCGGAAGTCTGTGGGTGGATGTGGCAGTGGTGTGTGTATTCAGTGCTCGTCGGACAGGGATCCGGCGATGTACATGGCTGCGAGCAAGGTGAAGATGTAGGCCTGAAGGAACTCGATCAGCATCTCGAAAACGGTCAGCACAAAAGCCATGGCGAACGACCCGGCGCCGGCGATCTTCAGGCCGAAGCTGCCGTGAATCATCAGGTACTCGCCACCGGTGATGAACAGCAGCAGGAGCAGGTGGCCGGCGAACATGTTCCCAAAGAGTCGCAGCGCAAGCGTCAGCGGGCGGGTGACGAAGAAGGTGATGATCTCGAGGAAGAAGATGAACGGCACGATCCAGCCGGGCAGGCCGTCGGGCACGAGGTTCTTGAAGTAGGAGCGCAGGCCCACCCGGCGAATGCCGATGGTGTGATAGACGACGTAGACAATGACGGTGAGGGCGATCGGGAAGCCGATGCGGCTCATGCTGGGGAACTGGACCGGCGGGAGCACCCCGAAGAGGTTGTTGACCAGGATCAGCACGAACATCGAGAACAGCAACGGGACGAAGCGCAGGAAGTCCT
>PKWT01000337.1 GCA_003132125.1 Micrococcales bacterium
GCTACCAGGCTGCCGCGCGCCGGCTGAACCCAGGAGGTAGGCGTGGCGCAAGTGAGCACCAACCAACGTTCGTCGGACGGCAAGCGGTCAATGATGGTGTCGCGGACCTGGGTGCAGGTCGCTGCCCTCGTGATTCTGTTCGGCTTCGCGGTGCTCGGCTTCCTTGCCTTTCGCACCTACGAGACCGGCCCGCCGATCGCCGACCGGGTGGTCAGCCAGGACGGTCAAGTGATCTTCACCGGTGCTGATGTGACAGCCGGCCAGGAGTTGTTCCTGAAGAACGGGTTGATGGAGTACGGCTCGGTCTTCGGTCACGGCGCGTACCTCGGGCCCGACTTCACTGCCGACTATCTCCACCGTGCCGCGGTGATCGCCACCCGCGAGTACGGCGGCAGCGCATCGGATACCGCGGCTCAGCGGGTGATCAAGGACTTCAAGACCAACAGGTACGACGCGACGACGCGGACGCTCACCTACACCAGCGCGCAGGCGACGGCCTTTGAGGAGATGGTCGGCTACTACGCCAACTACTTCGGCCCGACCTCCCACGACAGGGGCCTGGTCACCAACGCGATTAGCGATAGGTCCCAGATCCGTCAGCTCACCTCATTCTTCGCCTGGTCTGCATGGTCAGGCTCGGCGCTGCGACCAGGTAAGAACTACAGCTACACCAATTCCTGGCCCCCGGAGCCGCTGGTCGGCAACGCACCCCCCGCCAACGTGCTGGTGTGGAGCGTCCTGTCCCTGATCGCGCTACTGGCCGGTATCGGCGCGCTGTTCGCGGCCTTCGGACGTTGGGGCGACCGTTTCGGCTGGAAGGGCCGCCAGGCCGAGTCGATCTCCTTCCGACCGCCCGGCGACGTGGTGCTCACGCCGGCACAGCGGGCCTGCGCCTACTACTTCCTCGTCGTGGGTCTGCTCTTCTTCATCCAGACCATGGTCGGTGCCGCGAGCGAGCACTACCGCGCCGACATCACCAACTTCTTCGGATTCGACCTCGCCCACTGGCTGCCTTTCAACCTGGTGCGCACCTGGCACGTCCAGCTGTCGATCTTCTGGACGGCGACGTCGTTCCTGGCCGCTGGCATCTTCCTCACCCCGATGATCGCCGGGCGGGAGCCGCGTCGACAGCACTGGCTCGCCTACGGCCTGCTCGGTGCCCTGGCCGTCGTCGTGTTCGGCAGCATGGCCGGGGAGTACCTCGACATTCACGGGCTGCTGTCCACAACGTTGCACACCTTCGGGATGCAAGGTTTTGAGTACCTCGACCTCGGCAGGTTCTGGCAGAGCCTGCTTACCGGGGGCATGGTCTTGTGGGTCGTCATCTTGTACCGCGGGCTGCGGGGCCGGCTAAAGAACGAGTCGCGCGGCAACATGCCGTGGATGTTCTTCTTCACGGCCTTGGCCATCCCAGCCTTCTACGCAGTGGGGCTGCTGGCCAGCTCGGAGGACAGCTTCACCGTGGCCGATTTCTGGCGGTTCATGGTGGTGCACCTGTGGGTCGAGGACTTCCTGGAGATCTTCACCACCGTCCTGGTGGCCTACATCTTCGTGATGCTCGGCGTCGTTCGAGAGCGCGTGGCGCTGAAGGTGATCTACCTGGACATCCTGCTCTACTCCGCCGGCGGGGTCATCGGCACCATGCACCACCTCTACTTCTCCGGCAGTGCTGCCGAGGGAATGGCCCTGGGCGCGTTCTTCTCAGCCCTTGAGGTAATTCCGCTGACGTTCCTGACCGTGGAGGCGTGGTCCTTCCTGCAGCTCGGCGCCCGTCAGGAGTCCAAGTCCAAGACGCCGTTCCCGCACCGCTGGGCGGTGATGTTCCTGGTCTCCGTCGGCTTCTGGAACTTCCTCGGCGCGGGTATCTTCGGCTTCTTGGTCAACCTGCCAATCGTGTCCTACTACGAGATCGGCACCGCGCTGACCGCCAACCACGCGCACGCAGCGATGATGGGTGTCTACGGGATGCTCGCGATGGGGCTGGCGCTGTTCTGCCTGCGTTACCTCATCCCAGCCGAGCGCTGGCCGGACCGGTTAGCCAAGATCTCGTTCTGGTCGGCCAACCTCGGCCTGGCCTGGATGTCCTTCGCAACGCTGCTGCCCCTGGGCATCCTGCAGCTCTTCGCGTCGGTCAACAACGGCTACTTCGCCGCCCGGCAGCTGTCGTTCATCACCAACCCGACCAACAGCGTGTTCGAGTGGATGCGGATGCCCGGTGACCTGATGCTCATCATTGGCGGTGTCCTGCCGTTCCTGTACATCTGCTGGCTCGGGGTCCGCTACCGCGTGAAGACGTCGACGTTGGAGCTTCCGGAGGGCGTGCTGTTCACCGAGGTCGTAGAACGGGTCCCGGCCGGAGCGGGTGAGCCTGAGTCATGAGCGTCGACCCCGAGGTCCTGATCGTCGGGGTCTACGCCATCCTCCTGCTGGGCGTGGCCGCCGTCCTGGACGCGGCGGGCAAACACACCCAGCGCCGGTCGGAGCGTTTCCGCACCGCGGGGTTCCGCTACCTGCCTCAGCACGACGCGTGGACCTGCTCGCAGGACCAGATGCTCTGGCCCATGGACTACGACGAGCAGCACCACCTGGTGCGCTACCGCGCCAAGGCGTCGGTCTGTAACTCCTGCCACGTCAAGCCCGACTGCACCAGCTCCTCGAACGGGCGGGAGGTCACCCGGGCGGTCGCGCCCTGGCCGCACTCGGAGGCAGGCCGCTTCCACCGCGGCATGTCGCTGGGGTTGGTTGGTCTGGCAGCCGTGCTGGTCCTGGCCGCGGCGGCCCGACACATCGAGCCGTCGACCCTGGTGCTGGGACTGCCGCTACTACTGACGGCCTGGCTCGGGCGCCGCTACAGCGCCCACTTCCGGGCCACACCGGCTAACTTCCCGGCGCCGACCCCGGCGACCGGGCTGCGGGTGACGCGGACCTCGCGCACCCGCTGGGGTTCCGACGCTAGGGATGACTTGTCATGATCAAGATCGCGCTAATCGTCCTGGTAGTCGTGCTGCTGGGGCTGAGTGCCGCCAACACGCGGGTGCTGAGGGAGTACCAGCGGGGAGTGCTGTTCCGGCTGGGTCGGCTGCGCCCTCTTGCCGGTCCGGGCCTGGTCTTCCTGATCCCCTTCGTCGACCGCATGGAACGCGTCGACCTGCGCACCGTCACCATGACCATCCCACCCCAGGAGGTCATCACCCGCGACAACGTGCCGGCCCGGGTCAACGCCGTGGCCTACTTCCGGGTCACCGACCCTGCCCGGGCCATCACCGAGGTCGAGGAGTACCCGGTCGCCACCTCCCAGATCGCCCAGACGACGTTGCGCTCCGTCCTCGGCCGGGCTGAGCTCGACGACCTGCTCGCCGAACGCGACCAGCTCAACGACAGCCTGCGGCGGATCATCGACGAGCAGACCGAACCGTGGGGCATCAAAGTCACCACGGTCGAGATCAAGGATGTGGAGATCCCGGAGGCGATGCAACGGGCGATGGCTCGCCAGGCCGAGGCGGAGCGCGAGCGTCGCGCGAAGATCATCAACGCGGAAGGCGAGTTTCAGGCCGCTCAGAAGATCTACGACGCGGCCGAGATTCTCAGCCGCAACCCCGCCGCTCTTCAGCTGCGCTACCTGCAGACCCTGCTCGAGCTCGGCGGCGAAAAGTCCACCATCGTCTTCCCACTGCCGATGGACCTCATCAAGCCTTTCCTGGGCGCAAGCAGGCAGACGGACGGCGAACAGGCCGCGCCGGGGGTCGACCTCTCCACGGTGGGCGGCGCGCTTGGCCGGCTTAACAACGGCTCAGAACCCCTTGCCGCAAAGGCGAGCAGTGCCGGTGATGAGGCGGCTGGTGCGGGAGAGCGATAAGGATCGTACTGGCGCTGAGACAGGCACCCGACCACAGCACGAGTAGTAAGCCCGACGGAATTAACTATACTGATTCCGTGAAAACTAGTTTGTCGTCGATCACGACCTACCGGCCAGGGTATGGACCGTTACCAACGGCACAGATGAACCGTCGTCGATCCCACCTCTCCACCGCCGGGGCGACCGTCCTCGAGGCTCTGATCGACCAGCCAGAGCCCTGCACCGTCGCGGCCCTGTCTGCCCAGATCGGTCAACACCCCAACACGATCCGCGAACATCTGGACAAGCTGTCCAGCGGCGGTCTGGTCGTCCGGACCCAGGCGGCTGCACAGGGCCGTGGGCGCCCCGCCTGGTTGTACAGCGCGGCTCGTGAGGTCGGCTCCGACCAGGGAGCCCGGGAGTATGCCGCCCTGGCGTGCGTGTTGGCTGCGCACATCGGCCAGACCAGCGCACAACCAAGCGCCGATGCCATCGAGGCAGGCCGGGTATGGGGCCGCGAGCTGGTCCGTCAGGCCAACTTCAGCAAAGGTCAAGCCGCCACGACGCTGGCGCTCAGTGCTGTAGCCACTCGCCGCACCGTGGTCACCGTGTTGGAGGGACTCGGGTTCGCTCCGAGTACGGACGCCCGCGTGTGCGTCGTAAAGCTGCATCGTTGCCCCTTGCTCGAGGCAGCCCACCGCAACCCACAGGTAGTGTGCTCCGTTCATCTCGGACTTGTCCGTGGCGCGCTCGACGAGCTCGGCGCCGACCCTGAGCGAACCGAACGGACGGCGCTGCAGCCCTTCTCGGAGCCAGGGGCCTGCCGTCTGGATATGCTCCCACGCTCCGCGACGACCCAATAGTCAACGAGCCGCGGCTAGTCCAAGCTGAAAACGATCCATCGCTCCCTCGACGGGCATCCGGCGGAACCGGTCATTCTGTGCATGTCCGGGACCGTGCTCGGTGACCCATTTCGCCTCACTCACGGGACCACGCTAACTGGTCTCGCCCACCGCACCGGTGGTGTGCTCTATTTAACACGGCGGGACTTGTTTTAATGGCGACGAGCGCGGAAACTGCCATGGTGACAATTGTGGAATCTGACCTGGAGCCTGACTGCGCTTCCCCGGGAGTATCCCAATGAACGGCCCAGCCCGCTCCGGCACGTCGGTCAGCTCGGGGGGTCGACAGCCGATGGTGATGCTCGCCCTTGCCACCTTGGGTTTCGCGGTGAACTTCTGGGCCTGGGCGCTGCTCAGCCCGCTGGGTCCCCGCTACAAGGAGTTGTTGGGCCTCACCGGGTCTCAGCAGGCACTGATTGTCGCGGTCCCGGTGATCGTCGGATCGCTAGGCCGGATTCCGGTCGGGGCGCTGACCGACAGGTTCGGCGGCCGGGCCATGTTCCCCCTGGTCTCTGTTGCCACGATCGTGCCGATCCTGTTCATCGGCCTGGCCGGCCAGAAATCGCTGGTAACGCTGCTGATTGGGGGATTCTTCCTCGGCATCGGCGGCACCGTCTTTGCCGTAGGTATTCCATTCGTTTCCAACTGGTTCCCACCGGCGCGGCGCGGGCTGGCCCTCGGTCTCTTCGGGGTCGGTATGGGCGGCACTGCAATCAGCGCGCTCACTACCGTCAAGCTGGTCAAGGCGCAGGGGGAGTCCGCACCCTTCCTGATCACCGCCGGTGTCCTCGCCCTGTATGCAGTGGTCGCCTGGCTGTTCATGCGCGACGCACCAGGACGGACGGTGCCGACCGAGCCGCTGGGTGCCCGGCTGGCCGCCACTTCGCGACTGTCCATCACCTGGCAGGCGTGCATCCTGTATGCCGTGGCCTTCGGTGGCTACGTGGCTTTCTCGGTCTATCTACCAGCCTACCTGCGGACCGCCTATGGCCTCGAACAAGGAGATGCGGCCAACCGGATGGCTGGCTTCGTGATCGTCGCCGTCGTGATGCGACCCGTTGGCGGGTGGTTCTCAGACCGACTCGGCCCGATCCCGGTTCTGACGGCTGTCTACGCAGTCCTGACCGCTGGGGCCGTCGTGCAGTCTTTCACCCCCAACCTCATGCCCTTGGGCACGATCGCCTTCCTGAGTATGGCGGCTGCCCTCGGTGCCGGTAGCGGTGCCACGTTCGCTCTTGTGGGCAAGGTGGCACCGGCCAACAAGGTTGGGTCTGTCACCGGGCTGGTTGGCGCCGCCGGTGGCCTGGGCGGGTTTGTCCCCCCGCTGGTCATGGGCTACTTCTACGGCAGGACTGGGTCTTACGGCTGGGGCCTGGCGCTGTTGGCAGTGGTTGCCGTGGCAACCATGGTGTTCACCAATACCTTTGTCCGCTTGGCTGCGACCCGCCGCGATGCTGACGCCAACAGGGCTGGGCCGGCAACGCCGGTACCGGGCACCATCTGATGCAAGAGCGTCAGGGACGACCGTATGTGTGAGTACTGCGGTTGCCAGCAGATCGCCACCATCGCCGA
>PKWT01000359.1 GCA_003132125.1 Micrococcales bacterium
CTCATGGTACGGCTAGCCTGCCGGACATGGGAAATCCGCTCGTCGCCCGTATGCAAGGGTTTGGGACCACGATCTTCGCCGAGATGAGCGCCCTGGCGCTGAGCACGGGCGCGATCAACCTCGGGCAGGGTTTCCCGGACACCGACGGACCGCGCGAGATGCTCGACGCCGCGATCGACGCGATCAGCTCGGGCGGCAACCAGTACCCGCCCGGAGCCGGGGTGCCGGAGCTGCTGGACGCGATCGCCGAGCACCAGAGAAGGTTCTACGGGTTGAGGGTCGACCCCGCCCACGAGATCCTCGTCACCGTTGGTGCGACCGAGGCGATCGCCGCGGTGGTCCTGAGCCTGTGTGAGCCAGGCGACGAGGTCGTGACCTTCGAGCCCTACTACGACTCGTATGCCGCCACGATCGCCCTGGCCGGGGCCATCCGACGAACCTCGGCGCTGCGGTTTCCGGACTTCGCCGTTGACGAAGAGTCTCTGCGCGCCGCCTTCTCCTCACGAACCCGACTGGTCCTGTTGAACACCCCGCACAACCCCACCGGCAAGGTGTTCAGCCGGGCCGAGCTGGACCTGATCTGCTCGCTGGCGCGTGAGCATGACGCCTGGGTGGTCTCCGACGAGGTCTACGAGCACCTCGTCTTCGACGGCGCGGTACACATCCCGGTGGCGACCCTGCCCGGGATGGCGGACCGGACCATCACGATCTCCTCAGCAGGCAAGACGTTCTCAGCCACGGGGTGGAAGGTCGGCTGGCTGCACGGACCCGCCGCCGCAGTGGCGGCAGCGCGGACGGTCAAGCAGTTCCTGACCTACGTCGCGAGCGGACCCTTCCAGCCAGCTGTGGCGCTCGCCCTCGGCCTCGGCGACGACGCCTACCGCGGGTTCGCGTCGTCGTTGCAGGGCAAACGCGACCTGCTCTGCGATGGGCTCACCGCTGCCGGGCTGACGGTGGCCCGGCCGGCCGGCACGTACTTCGTGATCGCCGACGCGGCGCCTCTGGGGGCGAGCGATGCTCTCGACTTCTGCCGCCAGATGCCGGACCTGTGCGGCGTGGTGGGGGTCCCCGTGTCGGTCTTCTGCGACGACAAGGACGCCGCGCGGACCCTCGTACGCTTCGCGTTCTGCAAACGCGATGACATCCTGACCGAGGCGGTCGCACGTCTGGGCGCGCTCGCCGCCCGCTGAGGACGCACTCGCCGCACGCCAGGCCATCGAAAAGAGACGCGGTGATGTTGTGAGCTTCAACCTACGAGACCGGAGCTTCGTCACGGGGCTCGACCTCAGCCCCAAGGAGCTCACGTTCCTCCTCGACCAGGCAGAGAACCGGATGCATACGATCAAGGCGATCATGGTCGCCACTCTGGGCTCCTGATGCGGGTCGTGGTCGCGCTGGGCGGCAACGCGCTGATGCAGCGTGGCGCCCCGATGACGGCGCAGAACCAACGCGTCAACGTCGCGATGGCGTGCACCGCCCTGGCGCCGATCGCTCTTGAGCATGAGCTGGTGATCTCGCACGGCAACGGACCACAGGTCGGCCTGCTCGCCCTTCAAGCCGCCGCGTATGACGACGCGTCGGCCTACCCTTTCGACGTTCTCGGCGCGCAGACCGAAGGGATGATCGGCTACATCATCGAACAGGAGCTCGGCAACCGGCTGCCGTTCGAGAGGTCGATCGCCACCATTCTGACGATGACTGAGGTGGACCCGGCCGACCCTGCGTTCACCGACCCGACCAAGTTCGTCGGACCCGTCTACAGCCACGACGAGGCGCACCACCTCGCAGCGCTGCGAGGCTGGGTGGTCAAACCCGATGGTGAGCACTGGCGTCGTGTGGTGCCCTCACCCAAGCCGCAGCGCATCTTCGAACAGCGCACGATCGAGGCGCTCGTGGCCCGCGGCACCGTGGTCATCTGTGCCGGCGGCGGTGGCATCCCCACCATGTACCTGCCGGGCACGCGAACGCTCGTCGGCGTCGAGGCCGTCATCGACAAGGACCGGGCCAGCGCCGTGTTTGCCCGCGACCTTCGCGCCGACACCCTGGTGATCGCCACCGACGCCGACGCTGTCTACACCGGTTGGGGGACGCCACAGCAGCGAGCCATCTCGATCGCCCACCCGGACGCGCTCGCCAAGATGGACTTTGCGGCCGGCTCGATGGGACCCAAGGTCGAGGCGGCGATCGAGTTCACCCTCGGCACCGGCAACGATGCGGTGATCGGATCCCTGGCCGACCTGCCCGAGCTCCTTGCCGGAACGGCCGGGAGCCGGGTGTCCATGGCGGCCAAGGGCGTCGCCTACCACGCCCTTCCTACCGCGGTCGTCCAGGACGAGACGGCGATCATCACCTAATCGCATCACCGATCGCATTCCCTTGCGGCGTTCGGCAGCTGAGAATGGACATGCAAGGCGGTCACGGTCGGGGCGTGACATACCGACCGCGGCCGCCTTGCCTCGGTATAGATCAGGCGAGGTCGAAGCGATCGAGATTCATGACCTTGTTCCACGCGGCGACGAAGTCGAGCACGAACTTCTGCTGCGCGTCGTCGCTCGCGTAGACCTC
>PKWT01000066.1 GCA_003132125.1 Micrococcales bacterium
CGCGCCGCGCGGCGCGCGCTCACCACGCGTCAACGTCGCCATCCCGGAAACCATGGACGAAGTCCTCAAGGCTAAGGCCAAGGCTCGCGGCGTGCGCACGAGCGTGCTCGTGCGCGAAGCGCTGGCCCGCTACCTAGACGCGAGCTGACGCAGGCCCGTCCTTGTTCGGTGAGGGATCCTTGGGTTCTTTCGGTGATCGCAACACCTGACTGATTGAAGGTGCTGTGCGTGAGGTTCTCTGAGTACATGGTTGCTGAGGTGTTTCAGACGTTCTGGGCGGCGATGGCGCGGGGTGAGTTCATCACCGGTGCTGCGGCCGAGGCAGGTACGTATCGGCAGAAAGGGCGGCGTTGGCTGCGTGAGTCCGGCGGTGTGCGTCCGCGTCGCGGACGCGATCTGAAGGGTCGTTGTCTGACGTTTGCTGAGCGGGAGGAGATCGCGATCGCCCGCGCCTGCGGGCACGGCATCCCCCAGATCGCTCACGGTCTGGGGCGTTCTCCTTCGACGATCTCGCGTGAGTTGGCGCGCAACGTCGTGGGCACCAAGAGCTACCGGGCGACGACGGCGCATGCGCTGGCTTATGAGCGGGCGAGTCGGCCCAAGCCGGCGAAGCTGGCGACGAACTTGGTGTTGCGGGCAAGGTCGAGAAGGATCTGGAGAAGAAGTACTCACCGGAGCAAATCACCGGCCGGCTGCGTGTGGAGTTCCCCGACGACCCGGAGATGCGGGTGTCACCCGAGTCGATCTACCAGTCGCTGTATGTGCAGTCGCGGGGGGCGTTGCGCCGGGATCTGGCGGTGTGTCTGCGCACGGGGCGGGCGTTGCGGCGTCCGAGCCGCAAGGTTGGCCAGCGTAAGAACCGGATCCCGAACATGATCAATATTGCTGAGCGTCCACCCGAGGTGGAAGACCGTGCGGTGCCCGGAAACTGGGAAGGGGATTTGATCATCGGCAAGCACAACCAGACTGCGATCGGAACCCTGGTTGAGCGCACCACCGGCTACGTGATGCTGCTGCACCTACCCGACGGGTATAAGCCCGAGCAGGTCCGCGACACCCTGGCCGTGAAGATCAAAACCTTGCCGGACTCGCTGCGCCTGTCGCTGACCTCGGACCAAGGCCCGGAGATGCGCGACTGGAAACACGTCTCCATCGACGCGGGCATCCACATCTACTTTTGCGACCCACACTCGCCCTGGCAACGCGGCACGAACGAGAACACCAACGGCCTGCTGCGGCAGTACTTTCCCAAGGGCACCGACCTGGGGCGTGCACAGCAGCGACGACCTCGAGTGGGTGGCCCAGGAACTCAACGACCGACCCCGCAAACGACTAGCGTTCAAGAAACCGATCGAACTGATCGGCGATCTCCTGTTGCAGTGACCGCCAGAATCCGCCGATCCCCGACCGGAACGTGCTGGCCAAACCCTGGGAGCGGGTGGGAAGTGGGCGTCCACGAGCTGATGCCCAAGACCTTGGCCACAGCGACGGTCGATCGGCTCCTGCACCACGCCCACGTCTGTCAGACCAGCGGCGAGTCCGTGCACCTGTCCCAGGCCATGGCCGGCGACGGAGTCACCCCGCTGGGCGGCGCCCGATGAGCGCCCGCACCGCGCCCGACCCAGCGTCATCTACGAATGTCCCGAGTGCGAAACCCGCTACCTCGATGAGCGCCGCTGCCCGGACTGCAACCTCTTCACCCGCCGCATCGGCCCGGGCGGGCCCTGCCCCCACTGCGACGAACCCGTCGCCCAAACCGACCTGACCTGACCACATCAAGGAGACCGCAATGCCACCCTGACCGAACGCCGTTGGTGGCCGCCACTGGGCAGATCCCATGGCCACCAGCGGGCAGTATTCATGACCGCCACTGGGCAGTTCCTACTGTCCCTTGACACGGTGTGGCAGCCTTATGGAGACACCTGAACGACTTGGGGCAAGGTTGAACACGTGGCAAGGAAGAGGTCGCTGCGCATGCTGGCTCCAGGGGAGCAGGAGAGGTTGCGTTCAGTGAAGCAACCGATGGAGATGCGCAGACTGGACCAGCCCACCATCGACACTGTGCTGACCAGCCTGCTCGCCCAGGAACCGCCAGCGCTGGTCACTGCGATCGGCGAGAACGGCTTGTTCGTGCCGATGCCGACCTCAGTGCCGCTACGTGGACATGTTGTGATCGAAGGTGTGTCGTCGGCGCTCGAGCTTGTGGTCCCCGGCGAGATGGCTGACGTGATCGACTGTTGGGAGGTTGCGCGCACCGTCGGTGTCGCTCGCATAAGGGTGCATCCGGCGACCGACCCCAGGCTCGAGACGGTGATGCACTTCGTGGACGTCACTCCTGCGTACGGGGTGTACCTGGGCTTCGTGTTCGGATTCCCGGATGTGGTGCCGGGGCAGACCCAGCCCGACAATCCGCTGCGCCCTCGCTACGGGATCATGGAAAAGAGCGACTTGTCCATGATCCTTTCGTGCGACGAGTCCATGCAGCGGATGCTTGGCTGGGACGCCGATGGGCTGGTCGGTCGGCGCTCCTTGGACTTCATCCACCCCGAGGATCATCAGCGAGCGATCGCGAACTGGATTGACTTGTTGAACAATCCGGGGGCCGCCCGGCGGGTCCGACTGCGCCACCAGCGTGCGGAGGGTGGGTGGTTGTGGTTGGAGGTCACCAACCACAACTTGCTGGAGGATCCGGCTCGCCATTGCGTGCTCGCCGAACTGGTCGACATCTCCGAGGAAATGGCTGCCACCGAAGCCTTGCGAGCCGGCGAGGAACTGCTGCGCACGCTCACCGAGGCACTGCCGGTCGGCGTTGTGCGACTGGGGCCGGACGGCCACATCGTCTACCGAAACGACCGGGCCGAGTCGGTGATGGGTTGCCACTTACGGGCCGGCGAAGCTTTCGTAACTCCGGTAAGCAACCCCAGGCTGGTTGATGCTGTCAATGCCACGCTGGGCCAGGGCTGCGCCGAGGATCTGGAACTGGCCGATAGCCTGCGCGACGGCGCCGTCCGCAGGACCCATGTGAGCCTAAGGGCTCTCGGCGGCGGGGACGGCGGGATCACCGGTGCTATCGCGTGCCTGAGCGACGTCACCGACGCGGCCGAGTTACGCGACGAACTCGCCCATCTAGTCACCTATGACTCGCTGACTGGGTGCCTGAGCCGTCGGGCTGTGCTCGAACAGCTCGGAACCCTGACGGCCGCCGGGGCGCCGGTGACCGTCCTGTTCGTCGACCTCGACGGATTCAAGGAGGTCAACGACCGGCATGGGCATGCCGCCGGCGACGCCTTGCTGCGACACGTCGGGGCATGCCTCCAGGCAGGCCTCACGCCGGGCGGAATAGTGGGCCGCCTGGGCGGCGACGAGTTCCTGATCGCCACCACCCGGCCCGACAATGACTCCGAGGTGGCCGCGATCGCAGACGCCACAGCGAAGTCGGTTGGTCAACCTCTGCTCTTCGCGGGATTGCACTTGACCGCTCGAGCCAGCATCGGAGCAGCCCGTTCCACGGGCGTAACGGACGCCGACATACTGGTCGCCGCGGCCGACGCCGTGATGTACCGGACCAAGACCGAACGTCGAGCCACTTCACGCAACTCCTGATTCGGTGTACACAGACAACTGACCTCGAAGCAGCCCTGGCTCAGCCTCGATCCACCGGCGAAGTATTCGCGGCTGGGTGAGCGCGATTCGATCCGGTCTTCGCTGTGGGGGCGTGAAGAAGCTGCCGGTCTGTCCGGTTCTTCCACTGGGGTCTTTGGTTGGCCCTGTTGGGGCGCGGTGGTCAGGTCGTTGCTGGGGTTGGTGGCCCGCAGGCCGCGTTGAAGAGCCCTTCCCAGCTGTCTTGCCAGGGCCAGTGGCTGGGTAGGTGGATGACCAGTCGCCTGGCGGACTGGGCGAGGCGGCCCGGGACCGCGATCAGCTGCCGGCGGATGGTCGCCGTCGTGGCTTTGGCGTGGAATACCGATGCGATGGTCCCGGCGGCGCGGGTGAGGTTGAACGCGATCGCGGCCAACACCAGCCAGGCACTGTTTGCTGCAAAAGATAAGAAGGGGCAAGTGTGCCAGGGCGCCGGACTTTAGGTCGGCGATGACCTGCTCGACGATGGCGTGGGCGCGGTGGGTCTTCT
>PKWT01000308.1 GCA_003132125.1 Micrococcales bacterium
GTTTTCAGACAGGTAACTTCGGTCTAGCTGACATGGCACTGCATAACACGGGTTTCGGACAGGTCGCCGATGAGTTCTCGGCCTGGATGGTCCGGTGCGAGAGGGCATGGCGCTGGGCGCAGCCTCAGGCCTTGGTCAGGTCCGCCGCAACGTTGACCATGCGCGTCGCCCAGTCGACTGCCTTCGTGGCGTCGGTGCGGCTGATCGGTGCGGACTGGTACTGGGCGGCCGTCTTCAGGCCGAGCAGGCGGCGGAAGGTGGGCTCCAAAGCCTTGCCAGCCGGTCCCGCGGCCGCGAGCTCAGAGACTGCCGAGCGGTGGGCGTCGGCCTTGCTGGTGCGGCCGGTTAGTCGAAGGCAGATCGCGTCTTTGGCGTTGATTCCGGCCAGGACGGCCGATGACGCCGCGGCGGTATACAGATCTCGTTCCGACTCCAGGCGTGCGGCGTCGAGGAACTCCCGGGCTTTGCGCAGGTGCGCGCGCGACTCGGCCTGGGCGCCCACGTCAGGCGACTTCGAACGGGAAGGGGACTGTCTGGAGCGAGCCGACCAGGGCACGTCCGTCCCGGCGGATCCCCGTGAGCAGGCGTTCGCCGTTGGCGGCCATCGTCGCAAGCCCGTCCTCCGACCGGTCGAGAATCTCGCACGGGTTGCCGGCCCAGCGCGCCACGTGGGACGCGAGGTCGCTGAGGTCCTGCTGCCACGTCGGGTCGTCGTCGTCCACGTCCATCGGTCGGACCACGAGCAGGTCGATGTCGCTGTCGATGTTGCCGTCACCACGCGCTGCGGAACCGTAGACGACGACGGCGAGGGGACGGTGGCTCCAGGTGCGAGCGTGCTCGGCGATCCGCGCCCACAGTTGCTGTCGGAGGGTCGCAAGGATCTCGACGGCGCCGGCGGCCAGATGTTCTCGGTTGAGCACGAACAGCGACGACGAGCCGGCAGGGGTGCGCTCGACGAGCCCGGCGGCGGTCAGCTCGCGCAGGATCCGCGCGACTCTGGGCTGTGAGACCCGTGGCTGCGCTAGCTCGGCGACCCTCCGCCCGGTCAAGGGGGTGGTCGTCCGCGCGAGGACCGCCAGCACGGGGCCGTGGGCCGACGGCACGACGCAGCTCATCGGGTTGGATACGTCCATCGCCCCTCCGTGTGATGCATCTAGGATTCGTGTGATAACTATAGTACTCATGTCGTTGGTCCACCACCGGCATCGCTGACGACGCGCTGGGGTTCGGGTCCCATGACGTACTTCCACAGCTGATCGTCGTCTTCGCGCTCGAGCAGCCCCGCGACGACGGACAGTCCAACACGCCTGGCGCGGGCTGCGGACAGCGCGGCACGGGTTAACCGTTCCGGAGAGCGGCGAGTTTGGCGAACGGTCGTCGCAGCTCCGGTGGGGGCTACGTCCGCGTGAGTCGCCACCAGCAAGAGCACACGTGTGCTCTCGCGCAGGTGCCGGGCTTCGTCATAGGTAAGCCAGCCGAGCATGTTCAGCTGCACGGTCAGCGCCGCGTGCGAGACCCCGAAGTGCTCCATCAGACCGACGTGGCCGCGGCCGGTGAGGTTGTTGCGGCCCTCGCCCAGCCAGCCCAGGTGGGACTCGACTCCGCGCTCTGGCAGCAGCAGGTGCCCTGCGAACGCGTTCGCCCTGCACTCCACGATCGTGTCGGCGAACATCTGGTGTTCTTGTTCCTCGATCACCTCACGAGGGTCGCCCAGCAGGTGGTGGCCGAGTTCGTGAGCCAGCGTGAATCGCAGGTGCCCGTCTGGGTAGTCGCTGCTAGCCAGGATCAGGGCGTTTGGTCCGCTGTGTACGCAGAGTCCGTCAGCTTCGGTGCCCATCGGTGAGAGAGCAACGTCCACCCCGAAGTGCTGCTCGATGATCGCAGCCAGGTCGGCGATCGCGTCGCTGCCCAGGTCAATCTCTGCCCGAGTCAGTTCGGCCAGCTTCCGTCCCTGCCTTCGTGCCTCAGTCTTGGTGCGCGGCAGACGCGCGAAGTCGCGCCGTGCAGCCTCGAGAACTCGTGAGCCCGGGAGACTCCCGTGCGCGGCAGGCATGTCGGCGACCTGGGTGAGCAGGTCGTCCAGCTCCAACAGCTGGCGCGCCCGCCGGCGTAGACCGCGGGTTGCGGCGGGCGCCGCACCGCTGGCAAGGCGCGAGGCCACAGCAAGTCCGGGACGGTCAGGTTGCCCCAGGAGGTGTCGAACGCTGACGCCGAGCGCTGCCGCAGCTCGGGCCAGTTCGCTGACGTCCAGACGGCGCTTGCCGGACTCGATCTTGGACACTTGGTCCTTGCCTAGACCCAAGTGCTGGCCGAGCTGTGTGCCGGTCAGGCCGGCGCCTCGGCGAGCCGCAGCGAGCCGGGCTCCGATCTGAGCCGCGTTGTTGGACTCACCTGACTCGCCGACGACGAGCGCGGCGTCCTGTCCGAGAGCGGCCAGCCCGGTCAGTTCCTCAAAGGTCTCACTGACGTTTGTTCTCATGTTCCCCTCATTCCCTATCGCAACTACTGTATCAAGAAGTTGCGATATTGGCAACCGTATCGGGGGAACCGGTTCAATGACTGCCTCGCTTCTCAACATCACCTGCGCGAGCCTGCCATCGACCACCGACTCAGGCTCACCCGCGCCGACAAGATGCGGTCGGCCGGGGAGCGGCCCCGCCTCACCACTTTGTATGCCCCGGAGCGGCCGCCACCTGGTCAGTGACCCTGCCAGGGTCGTGGCTTGCGTGCCCGTGCTGGCTCAAACCCGGCGACGTCGAGTTGGATGCCGGCCTCGCGCAGTCGGCTGAGCTGAGCATCGTCAGCGTCCTTCTCCAGCTTGCAGACGTCCGCCCAGACATCGTCGAAGGGCCATCGGTCCAGTCGAGATGGCATTCCAGCCCGCCATAGTTCCCAAGTGTCCGCGCTGATCCCGCGCCGGGCCCGCAGGTCCAGCTCGCCCTCCGACAACGTCAGGAGGGCGATGACAGTGTTCCTGTCACTGGGCGACACGCGCCCGCCGTCAGGCTTCGTGCACTCGATGGCCGGGTGCGCAGCGAGCGGTGGCCAGGTGGCTGAGCAGGACATTGCCGGTATGGCATCGCGTGCGATCAGCCCACCCGGGTGGCGACCAGGCCTCCTCCCGTCAGGACGACGAAGTACCAGATCCGCCCGCCGTTGGTGATCTTGTACTGCCAGCGTTCCAAGGTCTCTCCGTCGTGGGAGCCGGTTGCGAAGTCTGCCTTGAGCCGATAGAGCCGCTCGTCCTCGAGCGTAGGTGCGGTAGTGAGCCGGTCCCACGCATCGACAGTGGCGTTGCGGGCGACGGCAAGGCAGTCTCGCCATCCTTTCTGTGCCGAGCGCGTCGTGAGCTCGACGACGAACTCCGCTCTCTTGTGGGGCCGCGGCGCCTCTCGCGATGTGCTCACTCAGTGGTGCGCGGGTTGGCGACTGCGGCTGGCCGGCTCAAAGGCTCGAGATCCGATCCGTCGGAAGTGAGATGCGGATTGGCATACGCCTCGGCCGTGGCCTGCCAGGCGTTGAGCGCGATCGTCAGTCGGTCAAACCTCCCGACGGATGCGCATGCGCGTGCGGTGCCNNTCCTTCCGGAACTTCGGTGGCAGCAAGACGATCCAGGGGAAGGGGTCTGCAAGGCGGTCGACGAGTCGGTCGCAGGCCGCGTCATCGAGGGAGGCGGCGATCAGTTGGGCGAGGGCGGAGAGAGTGTTGGTTTCCGCCTGGGCCGAACGCGCCTTGGACAGCATGAGTGGCTCGGCGTCCCGACGCGTGAGAAGGACGTCGCCCTGCTCGAGCCGTTCAATGACCTCGTTGGGCGTCCGCAGGAGCGCGCTGAAGGTTGCCGTTGTCGTCATATTCAGAAGTTTATCTGAACTGTCAACCGTGGGTGGACGGTCGTTTGTCAACATCACCTGCGGGAGCCTGCCATCGACTACCGACATTGGCACCCGCGCCGACCAGATGCGGTATTGGTTGTGGCGCCCTCGTGAGCGGGGTGAGTGTTCCCCAGGCTGGTGCCTTCGTGGATGACCTCGGTCGTCACCTTCTTGTTGGCACCGTCGTGGTCTCGGATAGCCTCGCCAAGAGCAAAGCCGGAGGTTTGATGTGGATGTGTCAGAGGCTGACGTGAGAGCGAGGTTGGCCAGATGAGCACGACGCGGTCAAGTTTCGCGGCCTTCAACCGACCCGCCCGCCAACGCCGGGACATTGCTGTGAGCAGGTCGTCATGCGCTTGAGCCGTGGCGACCAGGTCGCCGGCCTCCCCGCAACCGACGCTCGAGAGCTGATGCGCCACTTCGACGACGTGCAGCCAGAGAGCATGATCGGCTCCTGGATCGATACCGGCAGCCGAACCGGCGCAGAGGTCGCCCGCGCCTTCGAGGATGCCGGATACCTCAAGCTTCATATGGTGGGCCGTGACGGTGAGACCTGGTGGGAGTCCACGATCAAGGGCAGCGCACTGGCCCAGGCCAGCTTCAGCCGGCCGATCACCCGGGCGGCCGCTGAGCGCCTTCTCGCCGGCGTCATCGACCGCGCCAAGAGATTCAACGCCGACGAGTCGCACCTGATCGACATCACCGAGCTGGTCGTGTTTGGCAGCTACCTCGACCCCGGCGTGCAACGCCTTGGAGACCTCGATCTCGGAGTTGCCTTCCGCAGCCGGATCCCCGGCACCACCGGGCCGGCTGACCAGAGGGAGGTCCTGCTCGGCTACGCCAAGGCCAGCGGGCGTCCTTTCAACAACCTGCTCGACGCAGTGTCCTGGCCGGACAAGGAGGCGCTGATGATTCTGCGCAATCGCTCTGCGGTCATCAACCTCACCGACGAGAACGTACGGACTCTGACCGACCGATGGGAGGTCGTCTACAGCTTCGGCGCTACCTGAGTCGAAGCCAGCTCCATCGGGCCCGAACCGTTCAGCGGCCCAAGCAGGGAAGTGGCGCCGCAGCGCGCGGTACACCTTGTCGCGAGTGTTGATGGTGATCACCAGAACCAGCAACACCCCCTCGTCGACCTGATAGCAGACCCGGTAGTTGCCGACCCTGATCCGCCAGACGCCGGAGTAACCCTTGAGCAGTTTGCAGCCAGGCGGCCGGACGTCCCACCAAGGACATCGACGGTCCGGTATCCGCCGGGACCGATGTCGCCGTTGCCGTTGCGGTCGCAACGTTGTACGAGACCAGCACTTGACGACAGCCATGCGGTGTCTAGCCCGAAGTTACGGGCGGTTTGAG
>PKWT01000321.1:0-300 GCA_003132125.1 Micrococcales bacterium
TGACGCGGTGCTGGCCTGACGCAGGACTGGCCTGACGCAGGACTGGCCTGACGTCGGGCAGTGACGACGAAGGTAGTCTGCCGACATGATCTTCTGTGCGCCTGTGACAAGTGAAGGCATGATCGACCCCCGCTGGGGCCGTGCTGACTGGGTCGCTCTGGCCGACGTGGTCAACGGCGAGATCGCGAGCTGGCAGGAGGTCGAGGTCTCCTGGAGCAGGCTGCACGACGAGGGCACCCCGGGCTCGCACCACGCCCGTGTGGTCACGTTCCTGCGCGATCATGACGTCGAGGCCGTGGT
>PKWT01000321.1:334-2586 GCA_003132125.1 Micrococcales bacterium
GCACGTCTATATCGACTCGATGAGTGACACCCTCTGCGCACTGCCGCGGTAGGACTCCTTCGGCGATTTGGCGTGCAATCGATTGTCGTCTGGGGCCTCTGATGCGCGGAACAAGTCTGAGCAAGAGCCACAAACCGACCTCACGAAACTCTTGACAAGGTTTCCCGGGGTGATGGAAAGTTATGCAATCGTTCGCATCATTCGCGAGGTCGCCTGCGCACCTCATCGTCAGATATCTCTCACCCCTTGATGGAGGATCGGCAATGCATCAGAGCAATCGTTTGTGGCGCAAGGGCGGTGTCACCCTCGCCGTCGCCGCCATGGCGCTGTCGCTCGGTGCCTGCGCATCGAGCAGCAACAACGCTGGCGCGTCGGCCACGCCGAGCGCAGGGAAGCCGCTGGTTATCGGCGCCTCCATCTCCTTGACCGGTGACTTTGCAGACTCGGGCAAGGCGGTAAAGCGCGGCTACGAGCTTTGGGCCAGCGAGGTCAACGCCAAGGGTGGGATCCTCGGTCGCAAGGTGACGATGAAGCTCGTCGACGATGCATCCAGCCCCACCCAGGTGGTGTCCAACTACCAGAACCTGATCAACCGCGACAAGGTCGACCTTGTCTTCGGTCCCTTCTCCAGCCTGCTGACCGTGCCGGCGTCGCAGGTCGCCAAGCGCTACGGGTACTCCTTCCTCGAGCCTGCCGGCGGTGGCCCCAAGGTCTTCGCCCAGAAGCTCNNTACACCGAGCTCGACGACCCGTTCGCCTCGCCGATCGCGGAGAACGTGCGGGCAAGGTTCGAGGCCGCCGGGATCAAGACGGTGTACAAGCAGATCTACCCAGCTGAAACGCAGGACTTCTCGGCCATCATGGCCAAGGTCGTCGCTGCCAACCCCGACGTGCTGGTCGGCGGGACGCAGAACGAGGACGCCTACGCCCAGGTCAAGACGCTCGTGCAGCTGAAGTTCAGCCCGAAGTTCATGTTCCTGTCCAACGGCGCCAACTCTCCTCTGGAGTTCCCGACCAAGGTTGGCACCCAGAACACTGCAGGCATCATGTCCGCGGGTGACTGGTTCCCGGGCTCGACCGCGGCCGGCAGCGCCGACTTCACGGCCGCTTACATCAAGGCGAACGGCGGCACGGCCGACACCATCGACAACTCCAGTGCCGAGGCCTACGCCTGCGGACAGATCCTGGAGGCTGTGGCCAAGAAGACGGGAAAGATTGACAACGCCACGATCATCGCCACACTTCACCAGGGCACCTGGCCAACGTTGCTCGGCGACCTGAGCTGGGGCCCCGACGGAGCGCCGTCAGGCAGCTTCAACCTGATCCAGTGGCAGGGCGACAAGCTCGTGCCGGTCTACCCGGACTCGCTGGCCAAGGCAAAGCCGATCTACCCCAAGCCCAGCTGGGGAGGGTGACGGATCGGTGCACGCCCTGATCCAAGGCGTGATCCTCGGGATCCTGACCGGAGGCGTGTATGCGCTCATGGCCTCCGGTCAGACCCTGATCTTCGGGATCATGAAAGTGGTCAACCTGGCTCAGGGAGCCATGGTGATCATGGCCGCCTACCTCGCGTACCAGCTGTTCACGACGTTCGGCGTGGACCCCTTCCTCGCCATCCCCATCACGACCATCCTCATGTTCGGCCTCGGGGTCGGCGTCGAGATGGTCTTCCTTCGCCCGCTGCGCCGTGAGGACAAGTCCGAGCTCAGCCTGCTGGTCACCTTCGCCATCGCCCTGCTCATCGAAGGAGTGCTGAGCGTGACGTGGGGAACCACCTACCGCAGCATCAACGCCAGTTATGCCAACTCGAGCTGGACGCTGGGGAGCTACCAGATCACGGTCGTCCGTTTCTGGGCGTTCGTGCTCTCGCTGGTGGCGCTCGGCCTGCTGTTCTGGCTGCTCAACCGCACCAGGTTCGGCAGGGCGGTCCGGGCGACCGTGCAGAACCCTGAGTCGGCGCGACTGCTCGGTGTTGAGGCGCAATGGGTCTCGGCTCTGGGCTTCGGACTCGGCGCGGCGACAGCTGCGGCCGCAGGGTCGGTGTACGGGCTGCTCTATCCCTTCACGCCCGGCAGCCACTACGACCTCATCTCCAGACTGTTGTCCATCGTCGTCCTCGGCGGGCTGGGCAGCGTTGGTGGAGCGGTCATCGCGGGGGTCATCGTGTCGACCTCCTCGGCGATCGTAGCGGCGACGATCTCCCCGGCCTGGTCGGAGATGACCTTCTTCGTCGTCCTCATCCTGGTCCTGCTC
>PKWT01000186.1 GCA_003132125.1 Micrococcales bacterium
AATGCGGCTGTCCCTGGCTTCGCCAAGGCGGCCGTCGCCGGGCACTCGAGCGTCATGCGGTCTGTCGCGATTGAAGGCACCGACCGCCACGCGTTGGTCTTTGGCACACGGACCCACTTCTACGAGGGGCGCGGCGTCCGGTCGGTCGTCCATGCGGTCCGTACCGCGGCTGCGGCCGGGTGCAGCACCATCGTGTTGACCAACGGCTGCGGCGGTCTCAACCCGGCATGGACGCCTGGCACTCCCGTCTTGATCCGGGACCACCTCAACCTCACTGCGGCCTCTCCCATCGAGGGCGCCAACTTCGTTGATCTGACCGATCTGTACTCGCAGCGTCTACGCGACCTGGCTCGCGAAGTCGATCCCAGCCTCGACCAGGGCGTCTACGTGCAGTTCCGCGGGCCGCACTACGAGACGCCCGCTGAGGTCCGGATGGCCAAGATCCTCGGAGGCGATCTGGTCGGGATGTCAACGACGCTCGAGGCGATCGCAGCCCGCCAGAGCGGCATGGAAGTTCTCGGGATCTCGCTGGTGACCAACCTGGCGGCCGGCATTCCCCCGCAAGCGGGAGGTGCCCCCAGCGCCAAGCCGCTCTCCCACGACGAGGTACTCGAGGCCGGACAAGCAGCGGCCGGCCGTTGCGGTCGCCTGCTCGCTGCCATCGTCGCCAGGATCGAGATCCCCCGATGACCGCGCACGATGCCGCCGCAGACCCGAAGACACAGGCCACACCGCGGGCGTATGCCGCGCCCCTCGAGCTGCTCGAGCGCGCCACCTCCTGGCTGGACGACGATCCCGACGCGGCCACGCGCGCAGAGCTCCAGGCCGTGATCGAGGCCACGGCGTCGGGTGATGCCGGGGCGGGGGCAGATCTGGCCGACCGGTTCGTGGGCATGCTCGAGTTCGGCACCGCCGGACTTCGAGGTGCGCTGGGGGCCGGCCCCAACCGGATGAACCGCTCCGTGGTGATCCGTGCGGCAGCCGGGCTGACGGCATACCTGAAGGAGACCGAACCACGTCCTTTGGTGGTCATCGGACTCGACGCCAGACACAACTCGGACGTCTTCGCCGCAGATACGGCAGCCGTGGTTGTCGCTGCCGGTGGCCGGGCGATGGTGCTGCCCCGCCCGTTGCCCACCCCGGTGCTGGCCTTCGCTATTCGTCACCTGGGCGCGGACGCCGGTGTCATGGTGACCGCGAGCCACAACCCCGCTCAGGACAACGGCTACAAGGTCTATCTCGGCGACGGTAGCCAGATCGTGCCGCCTTCCGATACTGACATCGCAGCCCACATCGCTGAGGTCCGGAACGTCGCTGACGTCCCTCGGGCAAGCTCGGGATGGACGACGCTGAAGGACGACGTCCTGGAGGCCTACCTCGATGCGACAGCGGCTGTTGTCGCCCCCGGTGGCGCCCGCGACCTGAGGGTCGTCCATACGGCATTGCACGGAGTGGGCAGCGCCGTCATCGTGGCCGCCTTCGCGCGTGCCGGTTTCAGCGCCCCCATCGTCGTCCCCAGCCAGTCCGAACCGGACCCCGAGTTCCCCACGGTGATCTTCCCGAACCCCGAGGAGCCGGGGGCGATCGATGCCGCGCTGGCGCTGGCGGCCCGAGAGCATGCCGACCTCGTCCTGGCCAACGACCCCGACGCCGACCGTTGCGCGGTGGCCGTTCCCGACCCGGCCGCAGTCACCCCTGACAACCCGTCTGGATGGCGGATGCTGCGCGGCGACGAGGTCGGCTCGCTGCTGGGAGCGCACATCCTGGCCCGCGGGGTGGTGGCCGATGACGTCTTCGCCAACTCGATCGTGTCTTCCCGNNTACGAGGAGGCGCTCGGGTACTGCGTCGACCCCCAGCAGGTGCGCGACAAGGACGGCGTGAGCGCAGCGTTGTTGCTGGCCGAGATGGCAGCGGCTCTGCGGACTCAGGGCCGTTCTCTCCTTGATGTTCTGGACGACCTCGCGCTGGCCCACGGGGTCCACGCCACCGACTCCTTCGCCGTCAGGGTCGATGACCTGAGCGTGATCGGCACCCTGATGTCCCGGCTCCGGGAGGAGCCACCGACCGACATCGGCGGTGTCCCTGTCGCCCGGATCGATGATCTGTCCGAGGGTACGGAACTGCTGCCACCCACCGACGGGCTGCGCTATCACCTCCAGGACGCGAGCCGGGTGAACGTGCGCCCGAGCGGGACCGAGCCCAAGCTCAAGGTCTATCTCGAGGTGATCGTCGCGGTCGAAGCCTCGACGGGCCTGGCTGCTGCCCAGGCGGAGGCCAGAGGACGGTTGGACCGGGTGGGCGCCGCGATGATGAGGTTGACCGCGCCGTGACCTGACGCGAGGCGGTCAGGCCAGTATGAGGACCACGACGGCGATGGCGGGCAGGAACATGACGGCCATTGCCACCGGCACCCACGTCATCAGTACCTGGGGGTCAGGAGCGATCGCGATCCCACCCCTCGCGACACCTTCGGAGTAGTCCTCCTTGGCATCTTCGATCGCCCTCGCGACTGTTGCTGCAGTGACTTTTGGAGCGGACGTGGGCGGGTGAGCACCGGCGCTGGCAAAGGTGTCGAGCCGCCTTGGCGTCATCCCCAACAACCTGCCGGGGGGAATCCTGGGACGTCCCGCCTGCGAAGAGATGGCCCACGCGGTGTAGGCCCGATCCTGCACGAACACCTTGAGACTCCAGCGACACTCGACGTCGCCCACTTGGGACCACGGGATGTGAACGTCCCTGACAATGTTGCGAATGGTCACGCCGTACTCATCGAGCAGAACGGCCGGACGAACGAACAACGACCACACGAGCGCCATGATGAAGACCACCCACGCGGCGAACAACGGCTCCGGGTGCTCCGCCCAATGCCAGACCGTGGAGACGAGAAGCACCAGGCCGATGACTCCGCACACAGCGGCCAGCCCCAACGGTGAACGTTGGCGGATCAGTTGCTGTTTGGTCGAGATCTTGTTGCTCATCCATGTCCTTGCGCTCTGGCCAATTTCGTTGCACGCTAGCCGGTCGCAACGTGATCGGTCGTTCCGATCCGCCGCTCCACGGCTACTGAGCATAGGCCGATAGACTCCGAATGTGAGTTCCCCCCCGGCTACTGCCCGCACTCGCACTGCTACNNGTGGCTGCACGGGCTGCCAGGTGTCGACCGGGTCGGCGCGGACTCCCGCGCTGCGGCGTTGGGCACCCGCTCCATCAAGACCACGTCCAAGGCCTGGGCCATCGACACCGCCATCAGCATGATCGACCTGACGACGCTTGAGGGTGCCGACACCG
>PKWT01000153.1:0-3431 GCA_003132125.1 Micrococcales bacterium
CCGAAATCCCTTGTGCCCCAACGCTTCGACGGCAGCCTTGCGCCCTGTCGGATCCAGGTCGGCCAGGTGCTGCGGAGGCTTGCCCCGACGAGGGGCGTCAAAGACGAGCTGTCCGGGCTTGGGGCGACGATTGGAGTGCGGCGCCAAGGCTACGGCCACCGGCGTGGTGGGGGCCGCCTCGGTCTTGGCGGTGGTTGGTTCGACGTCAGACATCGCCCACAGTGTCTCAGGTGTCAGGTGGTGGGGACAAATATGGCTAGCAGAGCCCAAGCGAGCGGGGCCGAGAGCAGCAGCGAGTCGATCCGGTCCATGAACCCGCCGTGACCAGGGAGGACGCTTCCCAGATCCTTGATCCCCAGGTCGCGTTTGATCGTCGACTCGATCAGGTCACCGACCGTGGCCGAGAGAACGAGGGCCAGACCGACGATGGCACCAGCCCACCACGTCCCCCCCAGGATCAACATGACGGTGGCGACGCCCCCGATCACGCAGGCGACTACGGAGCCTGCGGCGCCCTCCCAGGACTTCCTGGGGCTTATTGACGGGGCCATCGGATGTCTGCCCGCGACCACGCCCACGGCATAACCGCCGACGTCGCTGCAGATGGCCACGATCAGGAAGACGAAGACTCGTTCGGCGCCGTCCGGCTCTCTGAGGAGGAGGATGGAGAACGACGCCAGGAACGGCACGTAGGCAGCGACGAAGATGCCGCCGGCGATGTCGCGGATCGCATCATGGAGCCCATCGGCCATCCGCCAGAGCAGCAGCGAGATGCAGGTCAGACCGAAGGTGACGGTCAGCGCCTGCCCGCCACCGACGAACGATGCGACGATCATGGTGATAGCGCCGACCATGCTGGGTACCAGCGGGACATTGATCTTGCCCTGGGCGAGGCCGCCGCGTAGTTCCCAGACGCCGAAGCAGGCAGCCACGATCACCACCCCGAGAAAGATCTCCTTGCGGAAGATCAGGCTCACGAGGACCACCGCACCAAGGCTGACGCCGACGCCGATGGCATTCGGCAGGTTGCGCCCTGCACGGCTGGGTTTCGTCCCGGAAGGCTCGCCCGAGCTGCGTCGTTCGCTGCGGGAGGACGGTGTTGTCGTCATACGGTGATGGGCTCGTGCGCCTCAGACCTCGAGGAGCTCGGCTTCCTTGACCTTGAGGATGGAGTCGACGTTCTCGACATGTTTCTTGGTGAAGGACTCGAGCTCTTTTTCAGCGCGGGTGCCCTCGTCCTCACCGATCTTGCCCTCCTTGACGAGGTGGTCGATCTCTTCCTTGGCCCTGCGACGGATGTTGCGGATGGACACCTTGGCGTCCTCGGCCTTGGTGTGGGCCAGCTTGATGTACTCCCGGCGACGCTCTTCTGTCAGCTGCGGCAGGTTGATCCGGATGACGGTGCCGTCGCTGTTGGGGTTGATGCCCAGATCAGAGTCACGCAGCGTCTTCTCGATCTCGGCCATCGCCGTCTTGTCGAAGGGCGTGATCAGGATCGTGCGNNAGCTTGTTGAACATCGCGGCGTTGGCTCGACCGGTACGGATGGTTGCGAAGTCCTCTTTGGCGACCTCGATGGCTTTTTCCATCTTCTCTTCGGCCTCGTGCATGGTTTCGCTGATCATCAGGACTCCTCATCCGCAGTAACGAGCGTGCCGATCCTCTCACCCCGGATGGCCTTGGCGATGTTGCCTTCGCCTTCCATCCCAAACACGATCATCGGCAGCTTGTTCTCGGAGCAGATGGCGAACGCCGCCGCGTCGACAACCCTCAGGCCCTGCTGCAGGGCTTCGTCATACGAGATTCGGTCAAGCTTGCGGGCATCGGGATCTATTCGCGGGTCCGCGCTGTAGACGCCGTCCACCCCGTTCTTGCTCATCAGGACCACCTCGCACTGGATCTCGAGGGCTCGCTGCGCTGCAACGGTGTCGGTGGAAAAGTAGGGCAACCCGAAACCGGCGCCGAAGATGACGACACGACCCTTCTCGAGGTGCCGAATCGCACGGAGCGGGATGTACGGCTCGGCGATCTGCCCCATGGCGATCGCGGTCTGGACGCGCGTCGCGACGCCGGCCTTCTCCAGGAAGTCCTGCAACGCAAGACAGTTCATCACGATGCCGAGCATGCCCATGTAGTCGGCACGAGAGCGGTCCATCCCCCGACGCTGGAGCTCAGCCCCACGGAAGAAGTTGCCACCACCCATGACCACAGCCACCTGGACTCCCGAGGCGGCTGCGGCGGCAATCTGCTCGGCGATGCCACGCACGACATCTGGGTCGAGCCCCACCTTGCCCCCGCCGAACGTCTCGCCGGAGACCTTGAGAAGGACCCTTTTGTAGGTCGGGCGCGCTGTTTCGGTGGTCATGGGGCCTCCCAGGCAAGAACCAGACGTATGTCGCGTGAGTCTTCCACAACCTCAGTGATGAGGAACGGTCAGGATCCGACGCGGAACCGGGCAAACGCCTTCGCGGTCGCACCCGACTCCTCGAGGACCTTGGCCACAGTCTTCTTGGCGTCCTTGGCGAACGCCTGCTCGAGCAGAACATTCTCCTTGAAGAAGCCGTTGAGCCGACCCTCGATGATCCTGGCAAGAGCAGCCTCGGGCTTGCCCTCTTCCTTGGCCGTGGCTTCAGCGACGCGACGCTCGTTCTCGACCGTCTCCGCGTCGATCTCGTCACGGGTCAGGACCGATGGGCTGAACGCCGCGATGTGCATCGCGATGTCGCGAGCCGTGACCTCGTCGCCGCCTTCAGTGGCCATGAGGACGCCGATCTGGGGCGGAAGGTCAGGGCTGGTCTTGTGCAGGTAGGACACCACGTGGGGAGCCTCGAGACGCGCGACGCGACGGACCTCGATCTTCTCGCCGATGGTCGCGTTCGCATCGTCCAGAACTTCCTGGACCGACTTGCCGCCCATGTCGCTCGCCAGCAGCTCGTCGGCGCTGGACGCCCCGACGGTGACTGCCTGCGTGAGGACCTGGCCGGCCAGCGCGATGAACTTGTCGCCCTTGGCGACAAAGTCGGTCTCGCAGTTGACCTCGACGAGCGTGCCGACGCCGTTACCGGCCTGTGCAGCCACGAGGCCGTTGGCCGCTGTACGACCTTCACGCTTGGTGACGCCCTTGAGACCCTTGATGCGCAGGATCTCGGTGGCCTTGTCGTGATCGCCGTCGGCCTCGTCCAAGGCTCGCTTGACGTCCATCATGCCGGAGCCGGTCGACTCGCGAAGCGCCTTGATGTCAGCCGAGGTGTAGTTCGCCATCGTTATCGCTCTCTTTCGTGAGGGCGCGCCGGGTGCGACCACAGAAGGTCGACCCCGGCGCGCTGACTCGTTCAGGGTTCAGCAGTTGTGCTCAGGCCTTGACGTCTGAGTCCTCAGCGGTCTTGGGGGCAGGAGCCTCGACGACCGGCGCCTCAGCGACGGGAGCCTCGAC
>PKWT01000153.1:3467-4370 GCA_003132125.1 Micrococcales bacterium
TCGGAGCCAGCGAGAAGCTCGCGCTCCCACTCGGCCATCGGCTCATCAGCAGCCACGGCGCCTTCTTCGGCAGCGTCGCTGCCGCCACGAGCAGCAGCGCGCGCGATGAGGCCGGCGGCAACTGCGTCGGCAACCACGCGGGTAAGCAGGGTGACGGAGCGGATCGCGTCGTCGTTGCCCGGGATCTTGTAGTCAACTTCGTCGGGGTCGCAGTTCGTGTCAAGGATCGCGATGACCGGGAGCTTGAGCTTGCGCGCCTCGGTNNTTGATCTTCTCGCGCTTCATCACGAGGAGCTCCTTCTTGGTGCGACCCGAACCGGCGACGTCGGTGAAGTCGATCTCTTCGAGCTCCTTCAGGCGGGACAGACGCTTGCTGACCGTCTGGAAGTTGGTGAGCATGCCACCGAGCCAGCGGTAGGTCACGTACGGCATACCGACGCGGGTCGCCTGCTCGGCGATGGGCTCCTGGGCCTGCTTCTTGGTGCCGACGAACAGGATGGTGCCGCCGTGGGCGACGGTCTCCTTGATGAACTCGTAGGCATCGTTGATGTAGGTCAGCGACTGCTGGAGGTCAATGATGTAGATGCCGTTGCGCTCGGTCATGATGAAGCGCTTCATCTTGGGGTTCCAGCGACGGGTCTGGTGCCCGAAGTGGACGCCGCTCTCAAGCAGTTGACGCATGGTGACGACGGGCATGGCCGTTGTCTCGCTTTCGTTCGTTTCAGTTATCCACGAGTCCGACAGGATTGCCGTTCTCGTGCCTGGCATCTGCGAGCGCACCCCGCCCGAAGGATCCGGGACTGCGGTGGTGCACACCCGTTTGCGGCGGTGAGCAGACACGCGAATTCCACCGATCTGTCCGAGGACGGACCTGTGGTGTGCTCATGGTACGGCTAGCCTGCC
>PKWT01000222.1 GCA_003132125.1 Micrococcales bacterium
GGGCCGTCCCAGTGGCCGATCGTGCTGCGGGACGGGGTCGAGGAACTGGGCGAGGTTCAGGCCGTCCTGCTATTTCGACTCGTCAGATGGGTCTGATCCGGGATGAGGTGTCGGCTTGCTTGATGCGGGAAAGGCGTCCGCAAGTGAGCCGAGGCGCGCGATGCAGTGCCACAGGCGTTTGAGGGCCTGGTCGTCATGGGTACCCGTGCCTGATGCGTCACCGAGCATCTTTGGATCGAGGTACCCGTCTTGGGCCAACGAGATGCCGAGCTCGATGTACGGGCACCTCGGTAGTCAGGGTGCTTCTGTAGTTCGTCGACGCTGAGGCAGAAACCGTGGCGGCACTCCAGTGGGCAGGGCAGCTGCTCTGCCTCCTGCTGAAGATCCGTGTCCCGGAAGCATGGATCAAGAACGAGGGCTTCATCGCGCCGCTGCGCCACGTCGGGTCAGCCGCCCCCGGTTGGGCTTCGCGATGTGCCTGTACAGCAGAGTCGCGTACGAAGACGCGGTCCTACCCACAGGCGCCTTCGCTGGCCTGCCTGAAGACGCACTCGACTGCGCCGCCGGCCTCTACCTGAGCGACCCCACGCTCTGACCAACCCCCGACGTGACGGCGAGGGTTCCTCCTTGAGCGAGGTGCTCACAAAGGTCTTCGAAAACGGCGACCGGATGTTTCCATGCGGGCTCACATATCGGGCTCGGGCGATGTCGCACCCGGACCCCACGGCCCCGCTGTGGCCGATGCGCGCGAGCGGTAACGAGCCAGTTGGCGCCCTCTTTCGATGCGCAGAACACTGAACCTGCCGCTCGGGGTCCTCCTGCCCTAGGATCGGCTGGTGCTCGTGTTCACCCGGGAGACGGGTCAGTCGGTTCGGGCCGCCAACGGCACGGTCCTGGGTCAGTTGCGCGATCTCACCACACGCCTCGGCGTCGAGCACCCGGAGGTGCATCGACTTGCTGTCGGCTCGCGGCAGCACCTCTCGCACCTACTGCCCTGGAGCGCCGTCGAATCATTCGAACACTCGGGTGTCCAGCTGAGGGACGTGGGACCTGTCGATTCCTTCATCGTCGACCGCGGTGCCCTGCCGCTGGAGGACGATGAGCTCCTGCTGGGTCGCGACGTGCTCGACACCCAGATCGTCGACGTGGTCGGACACCGCATGGCACGCGTGTCGGACGTGCTGCTCACGCGGCTGCTTGACGGACGGCTTGAGGTGGCCGCCGTCGATGTGGGGGTCGGCGCCCTCTTGCGCCGACTCGGCATGCGGTGGCTGTCCGAACGGTTGCCAGAGCAGGCCGTCGACTGGCGCGACCTGCACTTGACCTCCGACAGGGGGCACGCCATCCAGCTCACCACCACTGTGGCCGCCGTGCACCGACTGGATGCGCCGGCCCTTGCCGAGCTACTTACCCGGCTCGACCTCGGCAGCGCCACCGACGTAATCAGGCGGGTGGGACCCCGGCGCGCAGCGGCGGCGGTGGCGCTGGCCCACCCGGTGGTGGCTGGCCGCCTCATGCTGGCGCTCCATCCCGACGACGCCGCGAAGGTGATCGACGAGTTGCCATCAGAGTTCGTCCACCATTTCCGGGACATGCTCAGCTCACGGTCGCCCCTGACGCGCCGGCGTTTCCTGCGCCTTCGGGGTTGGCGGCTGCACCGCCCGCTGCCGCCCGGCGCTCCGAGGCGCGGCGGGCGCGGTGCTGGGTCATGACACCGACCTCTGGTCCTGCCAGGACACGGGCGCCGCAGGCTCTGCGGCGGGCACGTCTCCTCGGGTTGGTCGCCGTGCTCGGGCCCGGACTGTTGGCTGGGTTGTCCGACGACGACCCCGCCGGGATCACGACGTACTCGGTGCTGGGCGCCCAATTCGGCTACCAGATGTTGTGGGTGCTCCTGCTGTCGACGGTCGCGCTCGTGGTCTTTCACAGCCTTGCGGCCCAGATGGGTGTGGTCACCGGGCAGGGGTTGATCGGTCTCATCCGTCAGAGGTACGGCGTGCGCTCGGCAGGGCTTGCGATCACGGTGCTGGTGCTCGCCAACGTGGGTACGACCTGCGCGGAGTTCGCTGGCATCGCGGCCGGGTTCGAGCTGTTCGGCGTCAGCCGCTACGTGTCTGTCCCAGTCGCTGCGGTCGTCGTCTCCGTGCTGGTGCTGCGGGGGAGCTTCCACCGCGTGGAGCACATCTTGATGGCGTTGGCCACAGTCCTCCTCGCGTACATTGCCGCGGGCCTGCTGGCCCACCCTGACTGGGGTGAGGCGTTCAAGGGACTCGTCGTGCCCACCATGCCGCTCACCCGGGGTGCCGTGCTCATCGCCACCGGCACCATCGGCACCACCTTGGCGCCATGGGGGCTGAGCTTCATCCAGTCGTACGCCGTGGACAAGAAGCTGACCCCCGCCGACCTTGCCTACGAGCGGGTCGACGTGGTGACCGGCGCAGTGCTGACGGGGATCATCGGCTTCTTCGTCGTCGTGGCCTGCGCGAGCACCCTACACGTCCATGGAGTCACGATCAGCTCTGCCGCCGACGCCGCTGCCGCCCTGGAACCTCTAGCGGGCCACCTTGCGCGCACCATCTTCGCCATCGGGCTGATCGGTGCCGGTCTCCTTGCGGCGGCGATCCTGCCGCTGTCGACCGCCTATTCGGTCTGCGAGTTCACCGGCTCCGAGGCGGCGCTGGACGACGGGGCCTCCGAGGCGTGGCTGTTCTATGGCACCTACGTGGTCGTGGCCGCAGTGGCCGTACTGATCGTGCTGGTCCCCGGCGCACCGCTCATCTCGATTCTCGTCCTGTCCCAAGTGCTCAACGCCGTGCTGCTGCTGCCCCTATTGGCGTTCATGTACGGCATCTCCCGTGACCGCGACCTGATGGGCGAGTTCACCGCCACCCGGGGCGCCGCTGCCATGTACCTGGTGACCATCGCCTTCATCGCGGTGTGTGTCGCGGCGCTGTTCGTGCTCGGTATCGCCTGACGCCTGTCAGCCCGGATGGACGACCGCGGGTCGTGGTGTGGCCTGCGGGGCCTGCCCGCCGTGCCCGATGTCGACGAGCCAGACGCACGTCCATAGTTCGCGGGCGCGCCGCCCACCATCGCCGTGGGTGCGCTCGACCGGATATTCGACGAGCTCATGACAAAGCTCTCCGACTGATCCGGCCACCTGACTCAGGTCGGCTACGAGAGTCAGCCCCAATAGGGGAACGATGACCGGACGCATCGGGACCGATTTCGGTGTCCGTGCGCCGATCCGCGTAAGGCAGGTCCGCCGGCACCGCATCGCGTGCACCGGCGCCGACGACTTCGGCGACCGGGGGGCTCGGGCAGAGGCTCCGCCTTGCTCTGCGGCAGCCGCCATCGCGACGTTACGGCTCCAGTACCTGCTTGGCGCCAGGCGGCATGCCTGAGAACAGTGCACTCGCCAACTTGAAGCGGAGCGACTGGAGATCCTCCTGAGCGCGCTCGAGGTCGGCGCGGATCGGCCGCAACTCTGTCAACGATTGGGGCCCAGCGCCGTGTGTTTTTGGGTGCAGCGTCTCCCATGCTGGGGAGTCGACATCGCGCCTGAGCAATTGATCCATCGCCTCCTCGGATTCAGCTCCGGCTAGATCTGAAATGCTGATTGCGGCAGCGGCGCCTCTGAGGCTCCAGATGGTGTGGGCCACAGAGTGTCGGTAGTTCAAGGCGGTACGCGCGGCGTCCAGGTCCTGAAGGGCGCTCTCCAATAGGTTGCTCTCAAATAACTCCTCGAGTCGTTCCTTCATGGCCCTGTAGAGGTCACTACTGCTCCAGGTGAGAAGCCGCTCAAAGCGGGCCGAATGCCGAATCGCGACCAGGTTGAGTGCCATCTCCCGGTCTACTCGCGCTGCAGCGATTGTGATTCGCCCAATCTCCGCAGACATCTCGGCGGGCGGATAAGCATGTCCGGCAACGATGGACGACAGCGCGAAGCGCACAGTC
>PKWT01000089.1 GCA_003132125.1 Micrococcales bacterium
CTCAGCACCCTGTTGTCCGAGGACTCCACCTTCTACGGCGATCTGTTTGCCCACGTCGTGCAATGGGAGGGCACGCTCTATCTTGAGGACGGCCTGCACCGCGCGCTGCGCGCCGCGCTCCAGCAGCGACATGTCATCCATGCTCGCGTGCTGGTGCTTGACTAGCAGAACAGGGTCGGCTTGATCGGCCGGACCGTTGTCTGAACAGGGAGGTAGTGGTGGGTCAGCTGCACGAGACGGGCGCCTCGATCCATCGCCGCCGACGCCGCCGCAGGGCGGCCATCACGCTGACGCTCGTCGCCTTGGTGCTGATCGGGACCTTCATGTATGCCGCGGCCTACTTCCAGGGCTGGGTCGGCACCCGGGCTCCCAAGATCGTTTCCAGCCCCTCCTGTCAGCCGGCTACGCCCGTCGAGGCGCTGACGCCCAGCGCCGTGACGCTGAATGTCTACAACTCGACGGACCGCGCGGGCCTGGCCGCTTCCGTGGCAAAGGCGTTGCGAACACAGGGGTTCAAAGTCGTCGACGTCGCCAATGACCCGCTCGGCAGGCAGATCAGCGGTGTAGGCGAGATTCGCTCCGGATCGGATGGGGCGGCTGGGGCCGCCCTCGTCGCGGCAAGGCTGGCGGGCGCGAAGGTCGTGCTCGACAATCGCACCGACGCCACCGTCGACCTGGTGCTGGGCAAGGCGTTCAAGGTCTTGAGCGTGCCGCCCAAGGTCGCGCCGACGAAGCCGAGCAAACCCGCCGCAACACCAACGCCTACAGCCCTGCCGTCCTGTTGAGGAACGAGTTGGACAGACGCCACGGCAGCGAGCGNNACCCGATGTTCTCCCAACCGATGACGTCGCAGCAGTTCATCGCCGAGCTGTAGGCCAACCCTTAGGACGACCATGAACGTCTCGCTGCTGTACTTCGAAGGCTGCCCGAGCTGGCACGAAGCGGATGATCGGCTTCGCCAGGCGCTCGACGCCACCGGGCACGTGGACACCACGATCAAGTACGTCCTGGTGTCCACGCCTGAGGAGGCCGAGCGGCTGCAGTTCCGTGGCTCCCCAACGGTGCTCGTGGATGACGTGGACCTGTTCGCAGAGCCGAACAGCGCTGTGGGACTCGCCTGTCGCCTCTATCGGACCGAGGACGGCAGGCGAGCTGGATCTCCCACGCTGGAGCAGCTCATCAATGCCTTGAGCTGAGCCTGTTGCCTACTCGGTCTGTTGGCCTAGAGCGCGCCGTCCACTTCGGGCTCTGAAAAGCCAAACGGGACGTAGGGGCACGCCGAGTCCTCGCCCAGCGGATCCCCAGTGGCGGCATACGCGCGAGCCCGCGAACCGCCGCAGAGGTCGGCGTACTCGCAGACACCGCACCGACCGGTGAACTCGGCAGCGCGGATCTGTCGCAGCAGCGGGTCATCCCGGTAGATGTTCGCGATCGGCGCGTCCCGCACGTTGCCCAGGGGCATCGGCAGGAAGCCAGCGGGGTTGACCTCGCCGTCGTAGGCGACAAAGAGGATTCCCTTGCCATCACGCGTGGATGCGGTCTGCGCCCTGGGCTTCCCGACGGCCGGGCCCATCAGGGTCTCGAGCCTGGTGGACATCGTCTTGTACAGGTCGGTGGTCGGGGCAGGCTCGCCCTCGCGTCGGCTGGCCACGACCCGGCGGAAGAACGGAGCCTCGACCGTGCGGACGATGAAACCGTGCTGCGAGGCGTCATACAGGAAGTGGCAGACGTCTTCGTGCTCAGCCGGGGTGATCGCGTCAGTGGCCACGCCGCGCCCCACCTGGACCAGGAAGAAGACCTCCCAGATGTGTGCGCCCGCGCGCGCGATCAGGTCAGCGACGTTGGCGAGCTCATCAAGGTTGGCCCGCATGACCGTGGTGTTGACCTGGACGGTGAGCCCGGCCGCGGACAGCGCGGTGATCGCCTTGATGGTGTCCTCGAAGTGGCCGGGGATGCCTCGTACGCCGTCGTGGGTCGCGGGGAGCGCGCCGTCCAGGCTGAGGGAGACCGCTTTGACGCCACTGGTGACCATCCGGTCGATCATCGTCGGGGTCAGGGATGGTGTGACCGACGGTGAGAGCGCCACCGGCACGCCGAGCCCGTTGGCATGCTCGACCAGCTCAAACAGGTCCGGGCGCAGGAGGCAGTCGCCGCCGGTGAGCACCAGGATCGGGAAGGGCCGCCCGAAGCCGGCGACCTGGTCGATCAGGGTGAAGCCCTCAGCGGTGGTGAGCTCACCGGGCAGCGGGTCCATGGTGGCGCTGGCCCGACAGTGCTTGCAGGCCAGCTGACAGGCGCGCGTGACCTCCCAGAAGACCAGCATCGGTCGCTGGTCGAAGTTCAGGTGGGCGCGGGGCACAGCCGTCGTGATACCAGTCATGAAGTTACCTCGGTCAGGGGCCGATTGTCGGCCTGGGTTTGATTGACATTGTGAGAGACGTCTGAAGTGGCAGCCGTTGCAGCAACATCCGGTGNNTCCGGTGTGAGGTGCTGAGCGACGGCCGTGGCGATACGTCCGGCATCGGCCACGCAGCTGGCGATGCCAACGCCGCGGTATGCCGCGCCGGTCAGGAACACCCCGGGCATGTGGGCCATCGCTGCGCCCAGCGCGTCCAGCCGGGCTTGGTGCCCGACCAGATACTGGGGCATCGCCTGCGGCCAGCGCTGAATGCTCTGATGGACCGGGCCTTCGGTCATGCTCATGGACTGGACCAGCTCGTCGTGCACCCGGCGCACCAGGGTTTCGTCGTCCATGCTCAGCCAGCGGGGATCGCCGCGCCTGCCGACCATGCACCGAATCAGGACGAGGTCTTCGTCAGCCAGGTGCGGCCACTTGGCGCTCGACCACGTGCAGCCCACCAGGAGCTTGCCCTCTTCCGGAGGGACCAGGAAGCCGGTGCCGTCCAAGGGCCGCCCGATTGCCGAACGGGGGTAGGCCAACCAGATCGTGGCGACATCGACGTAGGGGACCTGTTTCAGCACCTTCGCGGCGTCCGGGACCAGGCCGGCGAGCAGCTCGGCGGTGACGAACGCAGGGGTAGCCAGAACCACCGCGTCTGCCGCGATGCTCGTCCCGTCCAACAGGTCGATNNCAGCCGCGCCACCAGCGCCTCGACGAGGCGGACCAGTCCACCGGCCAGGGTGATCAGAACGGCGCCGCCCGACGACGGCGGGGCATGCCGGCGAAGCTTCCGGAGGCCGAGGTACAGGCTGCGGTTCTTTCGTGCGAGAGCCTCGATGTCGGGCACGGTGGTCCGGGCGCTGAGCTCGGCTGCACGGCCGGCATGCACCCCGCCGAGCAGTGGCTCGACCAGGCGATCGAACACCTGCGAGCCCAGTCGGGGGGTGACCAGGTCGGCGATCGACGGGTCGTCCGAGACCGTACGACGCCGCGGCAGCACCAGATCAAGGGACGCACGAACCAGGCCCGCGGGAGAGAGGAGACGCGACTTCAGCAGCGGCAGCAGCCGGTCCGGAACGCCGAACAGGGTGCCCGTCGGGAGCCGGCGCAGCTGGCCACGCGACCACACATGCGCCCCCAGCGAGGCCGGAGCCACGATCTGGTCGCTGAGTCCGAGATCCTCGAGCAGGGCAGCCATGGCNNTCCTCGGTGGCAACCTTGCCACCCAGCTGCGACCCCGCCTCAATGACCGTGAGCTGCATGCTCGCACCGAGACGCCGATGTATGTCGTGGGCTGTCGCGAGACCGCTGATCCCACCGCCGACGACCACGACCTGAGGTCGAGACTGCATCGTGCTCCTTCTTCGTGACTATCTGCTGACGAGCTTGCGGGTCTTCGGCACCCGGGCCGGCTTGGCATATGCCTCGCGCATGTGATCCGTGGAGAGGTACTCGGCAATTCCGAGCAGGACGAGGGCGAAGCAGATCTGTTCGGCGACCATCCACGGCGGGTAGAGCTTGGGAATAGCCGCGGTCACCAG
>PKWT01000396.1 GCA_003132125.1 Micrococcales bacterium
CCGCATCCTCGCCAGGGCGAACAGCACGGCAACGAAGCTGAGCGTGTTGACGAAGAACGCCGGACCGGTTCCGAAGGCGGCAATGACCAGACCTGCGACGCCTGGGCCGATCAGGCGCGCTGCGTTGAAGGACGCGCTGTTGAGGCCGACGGCGTTGCTCAGCGACTGGCGCGGCACCATCTCGGAGACGAAGGTCTGACGGGCCGGGTTGTCCAGGGCCGTCGCGACTCCCTGGGCGAAGGCCAACAGGTAGATGTGCCAGAGCTGGACGGCGCCGGTGACGACCAGGACGCCGGCCAGCAGCGACGTCAGGGCCAGCGCGCTCTGGGTGACAAACAGAATGCGTCGCTTCGGGAAGCGGTCGGTGATCACCCCCGCCATCGGCGCTAACAACACGATAGGGGCGAACTGCAGCCCGGTCACGATCCCCAACGCCACGGATGAGTGCGGCGTCAGCTCGGTCAGGACCAGCCAGTCCTGGGCGACCCNNGGTGAGAATCGCGGTGGCTCTGATCAGGACCTCACGCTCGTCCGCGGTAATCCCCTTAAGCCTGCTCGCCATCCAGGCATCGCGCCGGCGACGAGTCTCCCTGAGCAGTAACAGTCCCTGCGGCGTCAGCGAGATGAAGACCTGTCGACCATCCAACGGGTCATCCTGACGCGTGACAAGCCCACGCTCGACCAGCCCTGCCACGGTCCGGGTCATGCTCGGTGGGCTGACGCGTTCGATCTCGGCGAGCGAGCGAGGTGTCAACGCGGTGTCCTCAAGTCGCGCCATGACGCTGAACTGGTGGGGCGCCACGACCTGAGTGCTCTCAAAGCGGACCCGTCGGCTGATTCGCATGCACGCCAAGCGAAGGTCGCTCGCGAGATGTGCGAGCGACGTCGGCTGTGCTGACTGGGTCATTCGCGTCCTAAGTAGGCATGAGTTCCTCAGTTTACTTAGCCTAACTCATTACCCGTGCTAACCTTGAGATTTCATCAGGCATCGTGTTGAGGCGGTGCCGGACAACGCGATAACCTCGCCGCACACAAGGCAACTCCTGTACTCAACCCCGAATAGGGGCGTCTTGGCGCAGCGCTGCGGCCAGACCGCGTTGACCAACCGCCTGGGCAGTGTCGGCGTCCAGGACATGAATGTGGGCGGTGCAGTCGGTGCCCTCCTAGACCGGTCTAGGGGGCAGGGCGAAGACGAAGATGTTGCTCTCATAGTGACCGGTGCGGTTATCGAACGTACCGCCGCAGGTGAGGAGGAGCAGTCGACCGCCTGGGTGTCCAACCGTGGATCTGCGCCACCGTGGTGACTCTTCGAGTAGGGAAGGTCCACACTAGGACCATGGTTCGCACCGAGAGTGACGACATTGGATCCGATGACAGCGGCCAGCTCTACGAGACCGAGCCAGGCGAGCAGGAACAGGACCCCGTCTCGTCCCTGCACGACACCGATGAGGAAACCGGCGACGAGGCAGGTCTGAAGGACACCTTCAACATTGACTCGCGTGAGGCCAAGGAGCGCGGCGTCGAGCTCGACTCAGCAGGCGGGCAGGAGCCAGAGCTGGACTAGCCGATGGCTAGGTGTACTGACGACGGGTCGAACGTGTCAGCCTTCGAACGGGCACGTGTCAGCCTTCGAACGGGCACCTGACAGGTGAACAGCGCCGCGAGGCCGGCCAGCCCGACAACCGGTCCGTGAAAATGCATGGCGCGCCAACAGTCCGGCGCGTAGGCCATGAAAACCCTGTGCTTCCGCAGCCGTGTCGTCAGCAGCCCGGACAGGCCTCGAGGATCCAACGTTCTCACTGCTACGCACTGCAAACGCCTCCTCAACCACCCCGCGGGGTTGTACCACCAAGATTCCCAGTGATCACACCCCTCGCAAAGGGACCAACGTCCCGACTGTGTCCACGAAGCCCGACCTTGGATCGGCGCGGTCTCCTGATCAACGGCGGCATCGCTCTCACTTTGGCGTCAGAGCCTGCGCCCTCCTCGTCAACGGTTTGGTGGCCGCAATACGCCGTTCGGTATGAAGGCAACTGGCGGCACCAGACGACCGCAGCATCCTGCCCACCAAGCCGGCCATCGCCTCCGGCGGCATCTCCCCGCAGCAGCGACACCGGCCCAAAACCATCCTGACGTGTGTGCGGTCATGACCGACGCCGGCAACGAGGACAGCACCATGCACGCGGCGATGAACGTGCTTACGCCCGGGTCATGGCCCACGCCAGGTTAGTGGTCGTCGCGTCCCCGGAACACGACGACAGGGCAGTGGGCGTGGTGCAGGCAGTGGTTGCTGACCGAGCCGAGGAGCATTCCGGTGAACGCGCCATGGCCTCGTGAACCAACCACGAGCAGTTGGGCCTGCTCGGAGGCGGCGACGAGCAGCACGGCGGGATGTCCTTGTGCCACTCGTCCGCTGACCGGCGACTGCTCACCGAATACGTCGCAGATCGCGAGGTCAAGGGCCTGCTGCGCTTCCTTCGCGAAGTCGACATCCTCGTAAATAGAGACGGGGTCCCCATAGCTGGGTGGAAAGTCCCACGCCATCAGGGCTTCCACGGGCGCTCCAGTCGCCCGCCCGTACTCGGCGGCCCAGCGCAGCGCGCGCTTGGACGCCGCGGAACCATCGACGCCGACGACAACTGGTGCAGTAGCCATGAGGTATTCGCGACCTTCCTGCTCGAGTACCCGCGGTGAGCCTAGGTGGGGTCGCCAGCCTGCCACAAGGGCATTTCGACCCGAGCGTGACAAGCGCGAAGTCCATCAGAACGCACCTGCATGTCGACGGTCGCGCGCTCGGGTGCGACCGGCCGTGACGGGCGGACGGTCAGGGTCGGGTCCTCAGGTTCCCGCCGTGCCCTTCTGGGGTAGTTACGAAACTCCAAACCCGCAGGTCTTGCCTCCCCGTAGCGCGCGTCCGCGCGGGACGTTGTGCCCTGTCCCAACTCATTCAGGCAGGCGATCGTTGGACGTAGAAGGTCCGCGCCGCGACGTGACCTGAATCGGAACGGAGCCAACAAATGAACACTCTGACCACCGTCTTGGTTGTCCTCGCCCTGTTGGTGTTGCTGACGCTCGCGCTAGCGGTCCGGATCGTCAAGCAGTACGAGCGAGGCGTGCTGTTCCGGTTCGGCCGGCTGGCGGGGACGCGTTCCCCAGGGTTGCGGTTCATCATCCCAGCGGTCGATGTCCTGCATCGGGTGTCGCTGCGGATCATCACCATGCCCATCCAGTCGCAGGGCATCATCACCCGGGACAACGTCAG
>PKWT01000409.1 GCA_003132125.1 Micrococcales bacterium
TTGTCGAACTTGGACTTGGTGACCGAGTCGTTGACGTTGATCGCAGGGAAGAGGAGCCGGCCCGTCTTCTGCATCTCATAGAGACGGTGAACGCCGGTGGTGGTCTCCTCGGTGACGCCCTTGATGCCGGCGGCGACGGTGGTCCACTTGGTGGGATCTGCCGCCATGGTGTTGCGGACCGTCTCAAGGACGACCTGCCAGTCCTCGGGGTCGTCCTCGGTCGCCGTGGGGACCACGCCGGCCGCTTCCCAGTCGACGCCGTTGTGGATCAGGAGAGTGGCGTCCCCGCCGTCGTCCAGGATCATATTCGGGCCGGTCGATCCTGATGCGTCCGCGGGCCAGGTCAGGATCTGCTCGGTGCACCACCAGTACTCCGGCAGCGTCTCGTCCTTCCAGGCAAACACGGGAACACCCTGCGGGTCATCCGGAGTGCCGTGCGGGCCCACGACAGCAGCAGCAGCAGCCTCGTTCTGGGTCGAGTAGATGTTGCACGAGGCCCAGCGGACCTGCGCGCCCAGCGCCGTGAGGGTCTCGATGAGAACGGCGGTCTGCACGGTCATGTGCAGCGAGCCGGCGATCCTCGCGCCCGTAAGGGGCTTGCTGGTGCCGAACTCTTCGCGCAGCGCCATCAGACCGGGCATCTCGTGCTCGGCCAGACGCAGCTGGTGACGGCCGGCCTCGGCGAGGCCCAGGTCGCGAACCTTGTAGTCGAAAGGCATAGGAAAACTCTCCCTGTTCATTGACTGTGAGTCATTGGTTGGCTGACCCGGCGTAGCCCCTCTGGGCGCATCGTGGGTCATCACCCACGCCGGCAGTGCCCCCAGTCTAGACGGTGTTCGCGATCTTGAGGCTTGGCCTCTGGGCCGCATACCCTCTGCTGATGGCGATGAGCACCGCTTGTGCTGAGCGGCCCGCTGTCTGTCCGCGCGTCAGAGTTCAAGGAGCGTTCGGAGAATCAGTTCCAACTGACGCATGGCCTCAACATTTGCCAGCCCGTATCGGGTGACCAGCCGTGCCTGCGAGACAGACTTGATGTCTTCCCCTTTGGCGTATGAAGTTTCGGCCAGCCCGCTTTGGCCGGTCTCAAGTTCCACGTGCGACGGCAACCCCCAACGGGTGCTGGTCACCGGGACCACGATGACGAGGGAGGCTGCGGAGTCATTGAGGCGGTCGGAAGATATGACCACGGCAGGTCTCTTCCAGCCTTGCTCATGTCCGACGGGTTCACCGAAGTCCACCAACCACACATCGCCGCGTCGAGGGTTGGTCGGGATCACTCCAAACCGTCCTTGAGCACTCCCGCCTCGTTCTCCCGTTCCAACCGCAGCGCGTCAAAGCTCCGGGGGTCCTGACCGATGTTCTCGTATGTCTGGTGGAACGCCTTCCAGAACCACCGCTCTTCGAGGGCGGAGAGGGCGTCGACGATCAGGGCGGCCCGTGTCTGCTTCGTCTGTTGCGCTAGTCGGTCGAGTTTGGCCTTGGCCTCGTCCGGGATGCGAACCAGTGCACTCATGACCAAAGTTTACAACATGGTAAACCGCAATGTCTATCCGAGGAGCGTACGCAGGCATCTTGACGCGCGGCAACATGTCCGGCGGGCTCGAACGGCGCCAATGTGCCAGTGCTCAGCCCGTCAGTCGATCGCGTGCTGCCAGGCGACGGGGTCGGATACGCCACGGTCGATGTCGGGCTCGAGGTACATCACCAGCCGCAGCCCGGGCACTGCCTCGCGGGCTCTCTGCTCGGCAGCGTCAATGGCCGCCGCGATCTGGTGCCCATACTCCTGGCGCCCCACAGCCAACTTGGCGCCGACGAGAAGCTCCTCGGTCCCCAGGTGCAGCGTGCGCAGATGGATGACCCGTTCGACGGCTGACTCCGCGCCTCCCTCGAGTGCGGCTTTGATGGCCATGACCTGGTCGACGGTGGCAGCCTCGCCAATGAGCAGAGACTTCATCTCGATGGAGAGAACGATCGCGACGGTCATGAGGAGAACCCCTCGAGCGCGATCGCGATCAGCAGGACCGCGATCGGCACCCACCACCATGTACCGGTGATCGGCTCGGGGTGCTCGGACTTGTGCCATGCCTCGTATAGCGCGAACAGCCCGCCGACGGTGAACAACACGATCGAGACGATGAAGGCGTACACATACCGTTCACCGCCGTAGCCGAACGGGTGCAGCGGCGTGGCCTCGCGCCTGCTCCTCTTGCCACCGATCAGCAAGAGACCCTGGTTGCCGGAGTCGGCGCGACAGACTATTGAGGGGTCGACAGCCCGGTCCCGGTCGAGAGCTACTGCGGGTCGAGGTCGAGGCCGAGCAGGGCGTTCTCGACGACTTCGCTGAGCGCTGGGTGGATCCAGTACTGCCCACGCGCCATCTCGGTCACCGTCTGCCCGAAGGACATCCCCTGGATCAGCGGCTGGATCAGGTTGGACGCCTGAGCACCCATGAGGTGCGCACCGAGCAGCTCGCCGGTGGCCGGGTCCGCGATCACCTTGCAGACACCTGTGGTGTCCTCCATCGCCCAGCCGTATGCCGTGTCGCCGTACGCCTGCGACTTCGTGACGTACTTGCGGCCCTGGGCCTTGAGCTGCTCCTCGGTCAGTCCGACGCTGGCGATCTGCGGAGAGGTGAAGACCGCCTGGGGGACGAAGCGGTGGTCGAAGCTGCGCAGGTTGTCGGGATGGGCCAGGTTGTGGGCGACGACGTGGGCTTCGTGGTTGGCGACATGCTTGAGCTGGTAGTCGCTCGAGACGTCTCCCAGTGCCCAGACGCCATCGACGTTGGTGCGGCCGTGTTCGTCGACCTTGACCCGACCGTCCTCGTGCGTGGCGACGCCGGCGTGCTCGAGGCCAAGATCGGCGGTGTTGGGCAGCCGACCGGTGGCGACGAGCAGGACGTCGCCCACGGCATACGACCCGTCGACGAAGTCCAGGCGGACCTCACTCTTGTCGCCGCTGACCTTGGTCAGTGCTGTGTTCAGGCGGACGTCCCACTGCTCCTGGGCGATCGTCGTGAAGCGTTGTGAGATCTCGGTGTCGAGCTGGCGCAGCAGTGCGTCGTAGCGCGCAACGACGGTGACCTGGCTGCCGAGAGCGGAGAAGATATGTGCGAACTCGGCTGCAATGAAACCAGATCCGAGAATGAGCAGCCGCCTCGGGAGCTCGTCCAGGCGCATCACGGTGTCCGAGGTGTGGAACGGGACGTCGGCCTGGGCGATAGCGGTGGGCACATCCGGGTGGGCGCCAGCAGCGATGACGATCTGGTCGGCGGTGACCTCGTGGCGAGTCTCGACCCCGGTGGCCTCATCTCGGGTGTCTACCTGCAGCCGGTTGGGACCGGTGAAGGTGGCGTGGCCGAGGAACGCCGTCGTATTCCGGCCGTTGACGCGGTAGTCCTTGCCACTCTCCGAGATCGGGTCGATCCGGCCGAAGATGCGGTCGCGGATGTCCGGCCAGCGGACGCCGTCGAGCGTGGCGTCGATGCCGTACCTGGCCGCGTGGGTGATGGTGTTGGCCACGTCGGCGGCGTAGACGTACATCTTGGTGGGGATGCAGCCGACGTTGATGCAGGTGCCCCCGAACGTCCCGGACTCGATGATCGCAACTCTCTTGCCGTCAAAGTCCGGCGTGACCAGGGAGTTGCCAGAGCCGGTGCCGATGATTGCCAAGTCGAAATGAGCCACGCCCACAAGGCTAACTGCGAGGCGCCGAGCCGGATCGGTCACCGGAACGAACCTTTGTCTGAGGCGGGCGCTGCTGTTGCCCTGTCCACAGATCGTTTCATCGCTTGTGGATAAGTTGTGGAAATCTTTGCCCGCGAGCGGACCATTTGGTGTCAATGAACACCGAACCCATGACCTGGCCGCGATCGTGATGAATGATCTGGAGCAACGGCTGCAGAGCAGGCGCTCCGCGTAAGCGACGGCGTGGCAGCGGAGGTCTCTCTCAGCCGAGTTTCACCAGGGAGAAGACGAACCAGGCGAGCATGGCGAATCCCAAGAGGCGACGAAAGGGGT
>PKWT01000246.1 GCA_003132125.1 Micrococcales bacterium
CGGGTGGACGACATGCGTCACTCCGCCGCGAAGAGGTGAGTCCACATGCCGATGACCATTCGGCGCGTTAGTTTCAGCCGGCGGGCAGCGCCGTTCAGCCGGGCTTTTGCCCGCGGTGGGCCTCGGCGGACTCACTCCACCGCTGCGCGACCGCGGCCCCGCCGTCCTGTCCCGCTGCCACCCCCAGGGCCAGGTAGGCCTGGAAACGCGCCCCGAGCTGCCCCAGGACCAGGCCTGACACTTTCTGCCGATTGGACACGTGCAGCAGGACCGCGTGATCATCACTACTGGCCTCGGCGCCGAGCAGCTTGGTGAACAACCACTCCCGAGTTGTTCGGCTGCCTTCGAACACCACCCGTTGTGAGGTCACGAAGACCTGGCCCCGGTCCACCGGCGTTTGTACTTCGGGCCCGGGAACGTAGTGACCTCTCATCCCGCCGACCCGGTAGTTGACACCCTTGGCGACGTGCAGACTGACCCCCGTTGACTTGCCGACGAAGTGACCTTGTTGGACGCGAGGTTCGATCAGTGCGGCGGTCCCTGACCAGAAAGGCAGCTCGCCGGCCTTCAGGAGGAGCCCGGGCAGCGTTGTCAGGCCCTTCTGCGTCGCGCGCGCCACGGCCGCAACCTCGTCGACAAAATCCTGATCAGCCTGCCACACGGCGACCTCATGGGTCTGCTCCTTCGCGGCATGCCTCTCCTGGCGGCGGACCCGCCAGGACCGGTGCTCCGATCCGGTCTCGGTGACCGTGCCGACACGTGCGACGCGATCTTGCACCATCGCTTGGTCCGGCATCTCAGAGGGTGTTTGCGGTGGCCCCGGGACGCGATCTTGCACCGTCGCTGTGCTCGGCGTCTCAGACGATGGTGGCGGTGGCGGGGGGACCGGCTCGGTCGCGTCCCATATCCAGAACGTCCAGTCTTTGGGCGCTGCCGGCCAACTGGGATCGGGCCTCCAGTCCTTGGGCGGAACGAAGCCAGTAGGAGGCGGCGGCCAACCTGGGGGTGGTTCGAAACGCCAAACCATGAGCACCTCCGAAGCCGATCGGCAAGTGGGGGAGGCGTTGCTGATCAGCCCGCCAGAGCCCAACCTTTGGGGAACGCCCCCCGATTCGCAACCAGTCTGCCCCCCGTTCAACGTCCCTGTCCCGGTGAATGCTCGAGTGTGACCTGGTCCGGCTCCACTTGACCACATCAGTAACCACGTCCTCGCAGGCGGATCCGGCTACGGGCGGGTCAGCTTCCCGGTTGCGTGTTCAATGCCAGCCACTCTGCGACGCCTTCGGCTGCGTTGCCGCCGATGGTCGCCGCCGCGGCACGTCGGACTTTAGGGGTGGCGTTCGCGACGGCCAGCGATACATCAGCGATCTCGAACATGGGTAGGTCGTTGTGGTTGTCGCCAAAGCACACGAGGCGGTCGGCTTGGACCTCGACCTGGACTGTGTTCAGGGCGACGGCTTTTGTGCCTGTCAGCGAGGTGAGTTCCAACCAGTACTCGCCGGGCGTGTAGACGTCTTCGGTGAGCACCACATGACAGTGGCAGGTCGGCTCGGAGCTGGGTGTGCAGCCTTTGCAGCTGCTCGTGTTCTCCGATGAGGGAAATGTAGAAGACGCTGTCGTCCTCGATCTGCGCCCAGCTGCTCAGCGGGAACAACCTGGGGTCATGTCGTCTGCGGCTGAGGAAGGCCTCGACGAACCTGGTGCTGCGCTCGGTCAGCCAGCACACGCGATCGCGGCCGGCGTGCATGGCGAACAGGATCGGCTGCACCGATCCCGCAGCCGCCGTCGCTCGTTGAACAGCGCGCACCACTTCGCCCGGCAGTATCGCCGCTTCGCGTGGCCGACCGGAGCGGGGATCGACAATCACCGCGCCGGCGTAGGTGATGACCGGTAGTTCAAGGTTCAGGCTTGCGGTGACGCGCGACGCCGAGGTGAAAGAGCGGGCGGTGGCGTAGGTGAACAGTCCGCCGGCGGCGATCAGGTCGTTGACCACGCGGACCGTCCGGTCGCCGAGGGTTCCGTCAGGGCGCAGCAGTGTTCCATCCAGATCAGAGACGAACAGCGGCCGCGCCGCACAAGAAGCCAAAGAGGTCACGGCGCGACTGTATCGACCATCAACTCATCAGCATCGTCGGTCCCGGAGGGTCGTGGCCTGCCGGCCGCAGAGGGCGCCCGCCATCTCGGATGGGACGAGCGTGTGGAACATCTGGTGGCCACCGAAACTGGGTCCATGCAGTGTGCCGTCCGGGGATCGGCCATCGGTACGTCCGCTTGACTTGGAGCGCGCTCCAACTCCTACTGTTTTCGGCATGACTTCGCATGCGGCAAACCCAGTCGACCCGGACCCGAAAGGAGTGCCTGACGCAGGCCTGCCGATCGCCGAAGTCGCCCAGCGGACCGGCCTATCGAAGGACACTCTGCGCTATTACGAGAAGGCTGGCCTGATCGAGGCCGTCGACCGGTCCTCGGCCGGGCAGCGTCGGTACGCCACCACCGACCTGGACTGGCTGGCGTTTCTCATGCGCTTGCGCGCGACCGGCATGTCGATCGCCGACATGCAACGATTCGCCGAGCTCCGTCGCAAAGGCAGCTCCAGCGTCGCTGACCGGCTCGAGCTGCTCACCGGCCACCGCGACGCCGTCCAACGGCATATCGCCGACCTGCAGGGCGACCTCCAAGTCCTCGTCACCAAGATCACTCACTACCAGGGCCTGCTCGATGAGCAGACCGGAACGGATCAGCCATGACCACCAGCAGCACCCATAGTCACCAGGTCAGCCAGCAGCACCTGCTCGGCCCCGCCGTCGAGCAGGCCCGCTACGACCGCGGCGCGCAGGTCCTGGCCGCCGTCGACGGCGAAGGCGGGCAGAGTGTCGTCGACGCCCTCGCCGACATCGCACCAGCCCTGGCCCACCACGTTGTCGCCCACGCCTTCGGGGACGTCTACGCCCGCCCCGGCCTCACCCATGCGCAGCGCCAACTCGTCACCCTCGGCATGCTCACCGCTCTGGGCGGCTGCGAAGCCCAACTCGAAGTCCACGTCAACGCCTCACTCAACGTCGGCTTGACCCCGACCGAGATCGTCGAAGCCATCACCCACACCGCGGTCTACTGCGGCTTCCCCAAGGCCCTGAACGCCATCTTCGTCGCCAAGCGCGTCTTCGCCGAGCGCGACCTCCTGCCCGTTAGCGCGCCAGCCGCCTGAACGAAACTGCGCCCCGGTGGCCGATCCTCAACTGACGCAGGTGGTCACCCGCGGTCAGCTTGTGGAACGCCGACCATTTCACTGGCCGTCTTCAGTCAGTGCTTTTGGGTCCATCGCTCTCGGCCGAACATTCGACCGAATCGGTCGTGCAGCGATGTCCCGGCGTCCTGTGAGGCATTTGCTGCGAAGGTGTCTGTGCCCGAAGGCGGAGGCAGTGCGGCAGCCTGCCCATCCGTGAGAGTGCAGCGAACGTAGGCGGTGGTGATTTCACCGATTTGATCGCGGTCGACGAATCGGAAGCCGTCCGACGTGGCGACGACGATGCCGTCGAACAGATCCTCCTCAGGGATCTGAAGAACATGCTCGACTGTGCCGAACTGTTTACCGGACTGCGCTAGCAGAGGAACCCCTTTCTCCAACGCGAAATAAGCGATCGGTGCAGCTTCGTCAGACACGTCCAGTCCCTTCTTGATAGCCGGGGCGTTCACGCCAGCGGGGCAGCCGCCAAGTCACGTACGCCACTGCTGGTCTACCGGATGCGAGCGGCTTGGACAACCCAGAGTGCCCCAATCAGGGATCGGTGACCGGTTGCCGTTCCGGTTATGGGACGGCGAGGGTCGACTGGCCCTGCCCCCGTTTCGTGGACACGGGTTATGCGGCTTCTTGAGAGTCCGCGATCTGGCGTGAGTATTGCAGTTCGAAGTCCACGGGGCTGATCTGACCGATCGAGGCGTGCCGGCGACGCCGGTTGTACCGGTCCTCGATCCACTTGCCGACCTCGAGCCGGGCCCGCTTCTTGGCCGGCCAAACCCGCCGGTAGTAGAACTCGGTCTTCAACGTCGCGAAGAACGATTCGGCCATCGCGTTGTCCCAGCAAATGCCGGTGTATCCCATGGATCGGGTCAGCCCGTTTGCTGCGGCGAACGCGGTGATCTGGGCCGATGCGTACTGGGTGCCCCGGTCAGAATGGAACACGACCTTGGCCGGCAGGTCCCCGCGCAGCGTGATGGCCATGGCCAGGGCGTCCTGGACCAGGTCGGCGCGCATGTGCTCGTCGATGGCCCAGCCGAT
>PKWT01000471.1:0-3394 GCA_003132125.1 Micrococcales bacterium
AGGCTGGCGGCGAACTGGCTCGGCAGGTCCGGAAGCTCACCGGCAACCGCGGCGCCGATCATGCCTTCGACTGTGTGGGATCCGCCGAGACCATCCGCACCGCATGGTCATCGACCCGGCGCGGTGGCCATACGACTGTGGTGGGTATCGGCGGCAAGGACCAGCAGGTCAGCTTCAGCCCGCTGGAGCTGTTCTACTTCGCACGCACGCTGTCCGGCTGCGTGTACGGATCGACCAATCCTCTGGTCGACATACCGTTGTTGTTGGATCACGCCGCGAACGGGCGGCTCGACCTTGGCGCTCTGATCACCGACCGCATCGGGTTGGACGGGATCGACGACGCGTTCGCGCGAATGGAGCGGGGCCAGGGCGCTCGCTCGTTGGTGGTGCCATAGCCGGGAGGCGTTGACGGCACCCAACAGAAGAAGCAGAAACCAATAGAGAGGACTGACCGATCGTGATCGAGCGGAAGAGTTTCTACATCGGTGGCGAGTGGACTGCGGCATCCGACCGCGAGCTGCTGTCAGTGGTCGATCCGTCGACCGAACAGGCTCTGGCCACCGTCCCCGCCGGCACGGAGGTCGACATCAACCGCGCCGTAGCTGCAGCGCGCGGCGCGTTCGGGTCGTGGTCCGGCACACCGGTCGAGGAGCGAGCGCGGCTCCTGCGGGAAGCGGCGGATGCTTTGGAAGCGCGGACGGAAGAGGTCGCTGGCCTCATCACACAGGAGATGGGTTCACCGCTGGCGTTCTCTATCGCCGTGCAGGTCGGCAATCCGGTGCGGGTGCTGCGGTCGTTCGCCGATCTGCTGGGCGAGTACTCCTTCGAGGAGAAGATTGGCAACTCCTTGGTCCTAAAGGAAGCGATTGGCGTGGTCGGTGCGATCACGCCGTGGAACTACCCGTTGCATCAGGTGGTGGCCAAGGTCGCTGCAGCGCTGGCGGCTGGCGCGGTGGTAGTGCTCAAACCAAGCGAGATAGCGCCGCTGTCGGCGTTCGTGCTGGCGGAGATCTTCGATTCAGTCGGCCTGCCCGCCGGGGTCTTCAACCTGGTGACGGGTCTTGGACCCGTGGCCGGGGAAGCGCTGGCCGCGCATCCTGATGTGGACATGATCAGTTTCACCGGCTCGACCGCGGCCGGCAAACGGGTCTCGGCTGTCGCGTCACAGACCGTCAAGAGGGTTGCGTTGGAGCTGGGAGGCAAGAGCGCGACCGTCGTCCTGGACGACGCCGACCTTGGTCGGGCGGCCAAGATCGGCCTCGCGAACTGCTTCATCAACGCCGGCCAGACCTGCACGGCATGGACGCGGATGCTGGTGCCGGCCGCCCGCCACGACGAGATGGTCGAGCTGTTGCGTGACGCGGCGGCCAAGTACACGGTCGGGGCGCCCGCGGATGAGTCGACCCGGATCGGCCCATTGGCCAACGCCAACCAGTTCAAACGCGTTCGTGACTACATCGACATGGCGATCAGGGACGGAGCAACGGTGGTGGTCGGTGGCACTGGGCGGCCAATCGACGACGAGCACGGGTACTACGTCGCACCGACCGTGTTGACCGACGTCCACCCCGGTTCACGAATCGAGCAGGAAGAGATCTTTGGTCCGGTGCTAGTCGTGATCCCGTACCGCGACGAGGACGAGGCGGTGGCCATCGCGAACGACACACCCTATGGATTGTCCGGAGCGGTATTCTCCGCCGACCAGGATCGGGCAGTGGCGTTCAGCCGTCGGCTGCGTACCGGGATGGTCGACATCAACGGCGGCCGTTTCAACGCTCTGGCACCGTTCGGTGGTTACAAGCAGAGTGGCAATGGTCGCGAGCTGGGAGCCTACGGTTTGGAGGAGTATCTCGAGATCAAGTCCCTGCAACTGTGAGCTCACGGCCCGGCTACACGAGCGTCGCCGGGTGAGCGTGACGCGACCGGCGCGCGGGATCAAGTTCACGTTCGACCCCCACGGCATCCTGAACCCGGGAGCCCTCCTGACCTCGATCGGAGACCCACCATGAACGGTGCGCAGGCCTTGCTCAGGACGCTCGTGGGCTGCGGCGTCGAGGTGTGCTTCACCAACCCGGGCACCTCCGAGATGCACTTTGTCGCCGCGCTCGATGCGGTGCCCGACATGCGAGCCATCCTCGGGTTGTTTGAGGGCGTCGTCACCGGCGCTGCCGACGGCTACGGTCGGATGGCGGGCCGTCCGGCGGCCACGCTCCTCCACCTCGGGCCGGGCCTGGGTAATGGGCTGGCCAACCTCCATAACGCCCGGCGTGCCGGGACGCCGATCGTCAATATCGTCGGCGAGCACGCGACCTACCACAGGCAGTATGACGCGCCCTTGCAGTCCGACATCGAGGGCCTGGCCCGCACCGTGTCGGGTTGGTTCCGCCAGTCGGATCGGCCGCAGGACGTGGCCGACGACGTCGCGGATGCGGTGGCCGCAGCGTGTGCGCTGCCGGGGCAGGTCGCAACGCTCGTGCTGCCGGCCGACGTCTCATGGCTGGAGTCCAGCGGACCGGCCACCGCCCGACCGGTAGTGCCGCCCTCCGAGGTTGCGGGGGACGTGATCAACGCCGTCGCCAAGGCGCTGTGCTCGGGCGAGTCCGCGGCGTTGCTGGTCGGTGGCAGCGCGACGCGTGGTCCCGCCCTCGTGGCTGCCAGTCGCGTCGCAAATGCGGTTGGGGCCAAGTTGTTGTGCGAGACGTTCCCGGCCCGCCTCGAACGCGGTGCCGGACGGCCACCCGTCGAGCGGCTCGCCTACCTGGCCGAGTTCGCGACGGCCCAGCTGGCCGGAATCCGTCATCTTGTGCTTGTCGGCGCCAAGGCACCGGTGTCCTTTTTCGCCTACCCGGGCAAGCCGAGTGACCTGGTCCCTGACGGCTGCGAAGTCCACGTCCTCGCCTCCGATGGTGACAACGCTCTTGGTGGGCTCGAGCGTCTGGTCGACGCGGTCGGGGCCGCCGGGACGGATCCCACACTGCAGGCCCCGAGTCGCCCGGACCGGCCTACTGGACCGTTGACAGGTGAGGCCGTCGCGAACGCGCTCGGCGCTCTGCTCCCGGACGGAGCCATCGTGTCGGACGAGGCCAACACCGCGGGCTTGTGGACTGCGGGAGCGACCGCGGGTGCACCACCCCACGACTGGCTCTGCCTCAGCGGAGGCGCGATTGGCCAGGGCCTGCCCGTGGCCACGGGAGCGGCGATTGCCTGCCCTGACCGCAAGGTGGTGTCGCTTGAGGCCGATGGCAGCGCGATGTACACGATCCAGTCCCTGTGGACGCAGGCGCGGGAGGGGCTCGATGTCACGACGGTAATCTTCAACAACCGCTCGTACGCCATCCTCAACCTCGAGTTGCAGCGGGTCGGCGCCGAGGCGGCCGGCGGTCGTGCCGCCGAC
>PKWT01000471.1:3446-6990 GCA_003132125.1 Micrococcales bacterium
GCCCTCAGCGATGCGCGCCGACGATGCGAAGCGCCACCTCGCAGTAGTAGTCGGCGATCTCCTCGGGACTCCACTCGCCCTCGTCGCGGTACCAACGGGCGACGTCGACGCCTAGGGACAGCAGGGTGAACGCCGCCATCCGTGGGTTGGAGGTACGGAAGGCCCCGGAGGCGACGCCGGCCCCAACAACCCTGCGCATCTCCGCTTGAATCGCGTGCCGGATGCCGACGATCTCACTCAGGTGCTCCGGGCTAAGGGCGGCGAGCTCGTAGTTGACGATGCGCGCGCTGGTGTGGCCGCGCGCATGGTGGATCGTGAACCCGCGGACCACGGCCAGAAGTTGCTCTACCGGGTCGTTCGAGTTGGCGACCGCATCCTTGACGAGCCGCAAGGTGCGTTCGTGACCGGTCCGCGAGATGAGGTAGAGCAGATCCTCCTTGGACTTGTGGTGGACGTAGAGCGCCGCCGGGCTCATCCCCGCCGCTGAGGCGATGTCCCGGGTCGTGGCCCCGCGGAAACCCTTGGAGGCGAACGACTCCACCGCAGCCGCGACCAGCCGGCTGCGCGCGTTGGTGGCATCTGTGATCTCACTCAAAGGGGTCCTTCACGAGCCGGTGTTGACGGGAATGGTGGACGTGAGTAATGCTAAGCAACCGCTTAGCATTAAGCAAGCGCTTAGTCATGCTCAGCCGCTCGGAGCAACGGAAGGAATTACCCCATGCCCGAAGCAGTCATCGTCTCCACCGCGCGCTCGCCCATCGGCCGTGCCTTCAAGGGCTCCCTTAAGGACATCCGGCCCGACGACCTCACAGTGCAGATGGTCCGGGCCGTGCTGGACAAGATTCCAGAGCTCGACGTCGCCGACATCGAGGACCTGGTCCTGGGCTGCGGTCAACCAGGGGGTGAGTCCGGTTTCAACTTGGGCCGCGTCGTCGCCGTGCTCGCCGGGATGGACCACGTGCCCGGCACCACGATCAACCGCTACTGCTCCTCGAGCCTGCAGTCCACCCGGATGGCCATGCACGCGATCAGGGCTGGGGAGGGCGACGTCTTCATCTCCGCGGGAGTGGAGACGGTCAGCCGGTACGTCAAGGGCAACAGTGACGGCCTTCCCGACACCAAGAACCCGGTGTTCGACCAGCCGAGGACTCGCACCGAGGAGTTCGCGGCTGGCGGCCAGACCTGGACCGACCCGCGCCAGAAAGGCCACCTTCCCGACGCCTACATCGCGATGGGGCAGACCGCCGAGAACGTCGCGCAGCTGCGGGGCATCAGCCGCCGGGAGCAGGACGAGTTCGGCGTCCGCAGCCAGAACCTCGCCGAGAAGGCGATCGCCAACGGCTTCTGGGAGCGTGACATCACCCCGGTCACGCTGCCCGACGGCACGGTGGTCACCAAGGACGACGGCCCGCGCGCCGGCGTGACCCTGGAGAAGGTCGCCCAGCTCGCCCCGGTATTCCGGCCCGATGGAACCGTGACCGCCGGCAACTGCTGCCCCCTGAACGACGGAGCCGCCGCGGTGGTGGTCATGTCCGAGACCAGGGCCGCCGAGCTCGGGCTAACCCCGCTGGCCCGGATCGTGTCGACCGGCGTCACTGCCGTCTCGCCGGAGATCATGGGGCTCGGCCCGGTCGGGGCATCCAGGCAGGCCTTGGCGCGTGCGGGTATGACCATCGACGACATCGACCTGGTCGAGATCAACGAGGCGTTCGCCTCGCAGGTCATCCCTTCGGCGCGCGACCTTGGCATCGACTTCGAGAGGCTCAACGTCAACGGAGGTGCGATCGCGATCGGTCACCCCTTCGGTATGACCGGTGCCCGGATCACGACCACCCTCATCAACTCCATGCAGTTCCACGACAAGCAGTTCGGTCTGGAGACCATGTGTGTCGGCGGCGGCCAGGGCATGGCCATGATTCTGGAGAGGCTCTCCTGATGAGTAACAGGTTCGAGGGCAAGGTCGCCGTGGTGACCGGAGCGAGCCGGGGTATCGGCCTCGGCATCGCCGAACGGCTGGTCGCAGACGGCGCGAAAGTCTGCATCACCGCCCGCAAGCAGGAGGCGCTGGACGAGGCTGTCACGGCGCTGGGTGGTCCTGAGCACGCGATCGCGGTCGCCGGCAAGGCCGACGACATCGAGCATCAGGGCGATGCCATCAGGGCGACCATCGAGGCGTTCGGCAGCGTCGACCTGCTGGTGAACAACGCCGGCATCAACCCGGTCTACGGCCCGCTGGTCGACCTCGACCTCCACGCGGCCCGCAAGATCGTCGAGGTCAACGCCCTGGCGGCCCTGTCCTGGGTGCAGCAGGCCCATCGTGCCTGGATGGGTGAGCACGGCGGCTCGATTGTCAACGTGTCGTCGGTGGCCGGTCTGAAGCCCGCGCCCGGCATCAGCTTCTACGGAGCGAGCAAGGCCATGCTCTCCCACATCACGCAGGAGCTCGCGGTCGAGCTCGGCCCCGGCATCCGCGTCAACGCGGTGGCACCCGCCGTGGTGAAGACGAGGTTCGCCACCGCCCTTTACGAAGGGCGTGAGGACGAGGTCGCCGCGACATACCCGCTCAAGCGGCTCGGCCGCCCGGCGGACATCGGCAGTGTCGTGGCCTTCCTGCTCTCCGAGGACGCCGCCTGGGTCACCGGGCAGATCATCATCATCGACGGCGGCGTCACACTCACGGGAGGTGTGTGACATGGACGTGAAGGGCAAGGGCGTCGTCGTCACCGGTGCCGGACACGGGATCGGCCGTGCCATCGCGATCCGGATGGCCACGGAGGGCGCCCGTGTCGTGGTCAACGACCTCGACGCAGAAGCAGCCACCGCGGTCGCGCAGGAGATCGGCGGCCACCCGGTTCCCGGCGACGCCGCCACCGAGGCTGGTGTGAGCGCACTTCTCGACGCCGTACGCGACCACCTCGGCGGCATCGACATCTACTTCGCCAACGCCGGCATCGACCTAGGCAAAGGCCTGGACACGCCTGCCGACGACTGGGCCAGAGCACTCGAGGTGAACGTGATGGCGCACGTTCGCGCCGCCCAGCAGCTCGTGCCCACCTGGCTGGAGGAAGGCGGCGGCCGGTTCGTGGTCACCGCGTCGGCGGCTGGTCTGCTCACGATGCTCGGCAACGCACCGTACTCGGTCAGCAAACACGGCGCCGTCGCGTTCGCCGAGTGGCTCTCGGCCACCTACGGCCACCGGGGGATCACCGTGCAGGTCATCTGCCCGCAGGGTGTGAAGACCCAGATGCTCGACAATGCCGGACCGCTCCAGGAACTGCTGAGCCACAACATCGCACTCGAGCCCGAGCAGGTCGCCGAGACGGTGTGGCACGCACTCCAGGACGACCGGTTCCTGATCCTTCCGCACCCGCAGGTGAAGGGTTACTACGAGTACCGCGCGACCAACACCGACGGATGGCTGGCCGGGATGCGCAAGCTGCAACGCCGCCTCGATGAGGCGGAAGGCATCTCGTGAAGGCCTGGCGGGTGTCCGAGCTCGGCGAGCCGCGCGACGTGATGAGTTTGGACGAGATCCCTGACCCGC
>PKWT01000449.1 GCA_003132125.1 Micrococcales bacterium
CTAGTCGGCGGCCAGCTCTGAGATGCCCAGGCCGGGAGCGTCGGGAAGATGGACGGCGTCGCGCTCATAGGCGGCTCCGCCCTTCACCGGCGAGCGACTCATCCAGAGCCCCGCGTCGAGATCGTGCGCCGTACTGCGGGTCGCGGCCCCGGTTGCCTCCAGTGCACAGGCGAGGCTAGCCGCCGCAGAGATACCCACGTGGCTTTCCATCATGCAGCCGATGATGACCGCGACGTCGTTGTGCCGCGCCAGCTCGGCCATCCGGAGCGCCTCCCAAAGGCCGCCGGTCTTGGCGAGCTTGATGTTCACCATGTCGGCGGCGTGCCGGCGAATCACCTCCGTCAGGTCGCGCGTCGTCCACACCGCCTCGTCGGCAAGAATCGGCGTGTTGACATGACGAGTGACGAACTCCAGGGCGTCAAGGTCGTCCCTGGCGACCGGCTGCTCCACCATCTCGATCCCGAGCCCGGCGTCCTCCCACGCGCTGATGACGGACACCGCCTGTTCCGCGGTCCACCCCTGATTGGCGTCGACGCGCAACCCGATGCCGGCGCCTACTTCAGCGCGGACGCGACGCAGCACGAGGACGTCGTCTCCGCCAGCGCCGACTTTGACCTTCAGCGTGCCGAATCCGGCGTCGCGATGCTCGATCGCGGTCGCGATGAGCGCATCCTCGTTCTCTCCCCGCAGCCCAGCAGACAACGTCATATCCGTCCGGACAGAGCCGTCTTTGCCGCCGAGATAGCGATAAAGAGGTATGCCGGATGCCTGGGCTGCCAGGTCGTACAGGGCGCATTCGACAGCCATCCGCGCGGCAGAGTTGCGGACCAGACTGCGCGCGAGCATTGAGCTCGCGCCGGCCGGATCATCGACCGGCGCTCCGAGGACGGCCTCGGTCAGCGGGCCCTCGACGGCAGCCGTCACGCTCTGACGGCTTTCGCCAGTGACTCGCCAGCTCGTCGGCGCCTCACCCCACCCGCTTCGGCCATCGCTGTCGCGGGCCTCGACGAGGACGACATCGATGGCGGTTGCACTGCGCACTGCCGTGACGAAAGGCCGCACGAGCGCGATACGCCGGTGATGCACTGTGAGGCTTTCGATCGTGAGGCTTTGGATCTCGGGCATTGAAGGCACCTGATTCTGTGTGGACGACTTGCGGTGACACGACCGATCTTCGACCGCTACCTGTCCGGACCCTGGGTGGGGTCGCTCAGGTCGATGCGAACAGGGTGCTCGTGATCCCGCGCACCGGGGGTGTGTAGGTGCCGGTTCCTGCACCCAGCGCCCGCCACTCGGCGCGGCCCACGATGCTGTTGGTCCTCAGGTGGTGGGCGCGCTGGAAGGCGACAACCCTGGCCCGTGTCGCGGGGCCGAACTGACCATCAGCCTTGAGCCCACCCAGGCGGCGCTGCAGCACTGCGACCGAGGCCCCGCGTGAACCGATGGCCAGGCCGACGTTGAGGTAGGGCGTCAGGAGGTTGCCCCGTGCGGCCTGCCCGGTGACTCCCGGGCAGGTGAGGTTGTAGTCGCGCACGCCATCGGTCCACTGGGTCAACAAAGGCTTGGTCCCGGCGAAGCTCGGTACGGCGCAGCGGGCCGCGGCCCCCGCCCTGCCCTTGTGACCAACGGGGACCCAGGTTGCCACGTCCGGCAGAGCCCTGCCGCCGGTGATCTTCTTCCACGCCTTGTCGTAGGAGTAGATGCCGGCGCGTACGCCGGCCGCCTTGTAGCGTGCGATGACGCCGTCGACGACGGCGTTGTTGCTGGCGGTGCTGGCCGACCACGGCGATTTCGTCCTGGGCTCTACATCGATCCAGACCATCGGCGACTGCAGGCCGACCCGGGCCATCGTGGCGAGGTTGAACGCAGCCTGCGCGGCGCCGGCGCGACGTAGCCGCTCGGTCACTGTTCCGGTGCCGCCGTAGCGGGTCAGCTCTGCGCTGGTGGGATAGGTCGCGATGGCGTATGCGCCGGCCCACAGGTGACGGGCCTTGACTGCGCGGACCTGACGGCTGACACACGGATTGGCACGGAACGAGCCGCCGTCGGTCAGGCCCACCACGGCGAACGAGGCGCCGGGCGTTGGACCCGGCAGGCCATAGCCGCCTTGGCTACTGGGGCACTGGGGCCAGGAGACGTCGTTGCCGTACGCGGCGACACCAGGTGCGTGAGCCCGAGATGCACTGGCGGCCGGCGCGACCGCAAGTGAGGTGGCCGTGACGGTGAGGGCCAGGGCGATGGTGGTGGCGACCGTGGTCAGCAGGCGTGGTCGGGCAGTCATCGAGAGCTCCAAGGGCTTGCACGCAGGGTGAGTTACATGACCGTCACGGGCCCGGGTTTGCCGGAGCCAGCGACGCCATACGACTGACAAGCTCCGGCACTTTGTGGGTTCCGGCCTTGGCAAGTTTGCTGCCCCAGATGGCCGTTTCGCAGCCGTATGCCGTATGTCAATGTCACCAGTCGATCGACGCGCCGACCGGTCCTCGGAACGGCCGTTTGTCGTGTGATGGACCTCACCCGACGGGAACGTACGCTCGGCCCTCCAAAGGCGTACATATGTTGTTGGTGGGGCGCAAGCCTTCGCCGGCCAGTGGGTCAGGGACGGAGTAGAGATGAAGGATCACCGGACCACACCGGCCCGCGAGCTCGCGGCTCCGAACTACGCCGTGTCGCAAGCCAGTTCGGATAAGGCCCACGGCAACGCGACCCGTCCCTGGTTCAAGAAGCCGGGCTTCATTCTGCTGCTGAGCCTCATGTTGATCCTCGTGACTGTGGTGGCTGTCAATGCAACAGCGGACCGGGGGAGCGCCATCTCCGCGACGGGCGACTCGCAGTCCAATGTCGAGGGTGCTCCCCAGGTTGAGACGCCCGTCGCGGGGATCGGCACGAAGGTCCGCGACGGCACGTTTGAGTTCGTCGTGGCCGGTGTGGAGCGCCCCGGCAAGACGCTCATGGGGAAGCTGGACGAAACGTTGACTGCGCATGGCGAGTTCGTGGTCGTCCGGGTCAACGTCACCAACGTCGGCAACGAGGCGCAGTCCCCTGACTGTTCGTGTCAGCTCCTGTACAACGATGAGGGTCGGGAGTTCGAGCCGAGTCCGGCGATCCTGTCCACCAAGGAGGCCCTCAAGTTCGTGCGGCGGATCGACCCCGGCGAGACGGTGAAAGACGTCCTCGTGCTGTTCGACGTGGCGCCCGGGACCAAGGTCGTCAACATCGAGCTTCACGACTCCCCGTTCTCGCACGGGGTACAGGTGAAGCTGTCCTGACACCCTCTACTGGCGAGAAGGCACCACTTCGGTCCAGGTGTTCGACGCCACTTCGTAGGCCCATACGTCGTCCCCTCCCCGCTCGGTGTACCGGTTCTCTGCTGAGGTCAGCACTGTGGTGCCGAGGATGACGATGCGCTTGTTGACCGGGTCGTAGACCATCGTGTGGCCGAGCCGGGCGAGTGGCCCCGTCCTGGTCAGCGGATTGAGGAGCGAACCAGGCAGCGGAACGTTGGCCCAGCGGTTCTGGGTCGCGTCATAGGTGAAGGACGTACCCAGCCGAAACCTCGTACTGCGGCCCCCATCGCTGCCACCACAGGTGACCCCCGGCGCAGTAGGCGATGACCCAAGGCCTGACATACACCCAGCCTTGCCTGCCCTCATCGTCCGTGAGTCGGCCGGCGCGTTCCCGAAAAGGGTCAAGCCGGGAATCAAGGGAATCATCGAACGTGGGACGCCATGGCATGGGCTCATCCTCGCAGGGGTGACGCCCATGTCCGTTTCTGCTGCTGGTGGTGCGATCGCACCCAATCGTGGACGTTGGACACAGACCGCGAGCCGACGGCCGTGAACTGGGGCCAAGTGACGCTCAGCGTGTTTTGTGAACGCGATCGCAGTGGCGGTCGGCTTGGCGTGGCGTGCTGGTGGCTGAGCCGAAGGTCGTGAACGATGCAGGTCATCAGGTCCTTGATGCTGACGCCCCCGCACGAAGCCACCATGGCTGCCGAGCGGATTCAGTCGAAGATCGTGGCTCTGATTGGCCATTGGTCGGCCCTGCAATACACGGGAACGACATCAAGGGGGACCTGCCTCGTTACCGAACGACCGCCCACGTGCTCGGTTCCTCTCCAGACGTCCACCCACCGCCCCTGCGGGAGGTATGTATCCCAGGTGTCGGCGCCCGGCCGGGTCACGGGGTTGATGAGGAGGTCGTCGCCGAGCATGAACTGGGCTGGGTGCTCCCACACAGCTGAGTCATCGACATGGTCGAAGAACATCGGGCGCATCAAAGGTCGGTCGGTCTTGACGGCAACCTCCGCCTGTTCGGCCAGGTAACCCACCAGCCGTTCGCGCAGTTCTGCGAACCGTTTGAACACGGGGACGACGCGGTCATCTCCGGTCGTCTCGGCGACGTACCACGGGGTGCGGTCGCGCAATGGGCGCTGGTGATGGTTGAACTCGGAGTGGTACTGCATGATCGGCATGAAGGTGGACGCGGCGGCCGCGCGCAGGTAGAGCTCAGCCTCGGGCACTGGTCCGGAGAAGCCGGCAAGGTCCCAGCCCCAATAGACGATGCCGCACGATGCTGCCGTCAAGCCCGCTGTGATCGTGTTGCTGAATGCTTCCCAGGTCGAGTCCTCGTCGCCGGCCCAGAAGATGCCATGGGCCTGGGATCCGGTGAACCCGGCCCGTGAGAAGGTCACCGGCGCCTTGCCCTCGGAGCGCAGAAGGTCTCCGAAAGCGCGGGCGTAGTGGACGGGGAACAGGTTGTTTCCCTCATCTCCGCGGCGCCCGTCGGCGTAGCGCAGGTCGTGGCCCCAGGCATGTTCGCCGCCATCGGTCTTGAACCCGTCAACGTCGAGGTCCTTGACCAGGTAGCGGCGCTTGTCGACCCACCAGTCGCGGGTGCGTTGGACGGACAGGTCGGGCATGAGCGCCTGGGGGAACCACCAGCCACGGTTGCGGTAGGCGGTGCCATCAGCTTCGAGGACGGCATGGCCGTCATGGACCATGGCGTGGGCGTCGGCCAGGACCTGGCCGGTGAGCTCGGGGTCGGTCTTCTGTAACGGGATCTGCCACAGAATCACCTTGATGCCTCGGGCGTGGAGCTCGTCGATCATGGTCTTGGGGTCGGGCCAGGCTCCTTCTGCGGGGTAGGTGAAGTCGGCGGCCAGGTGGGCTGCGCCGTCCTCGTTCACGGCGTACTGGGCGTCACGGAAGATGACGATGCCCTCTTCGTCGCTCCAGGCCTCGATGACGACCGCGCCGACGGGGATGTCCAGGTCGCGGTGGGAGCCCATCCGCTTCATCACGAGGTCCTGGGTGTTCCACTCGTTCCCTGAGGCCCACAGCCGGAACACCCACGAGGGGAGCTCTTTGGCTCGGCCGACCTCGTCCAGGAAGGCCGTCAGGACACGGTTGGGGTTGCCGTTGTAGATGCCGACATCGAGGCAGCCCGGGCTGCTTGCGCCGAGGTCGGCTTCGACTACCAGCTGGGTGGGGTCGGTGGCTCCGACGTCATACCAGGTGCGCCGCGAGGTCCGGATGTGGATGCCCCACGAGTCCCCGGTGCCTGAGATGACGTGGGCGAACGGCATGGGCAGGTAGGTGCGGCCGTGCGCGCCTTGGGCTTTGTACTGCTCGAATACGACCGCGTCGAGCCGATGCCCGCGCTGGTCGACCCGGTCGAAGCGCTCTCCGAACCCGACGACGTGGTCCCCGTCGCCCAGGCGAAGGGCGAAGCGGACGCGGTGGACGCCGAGGTCGGACACCAGCCAGGTGACGCTGCCTGGAACGAGTCGCTGGTCAAGTCCGGTGAGCTTGCCGGCCTGTTCGCTGGTCCATCGCGCGGGGGCGAGGTCGAACCAGTCCGTCGACTGTTCTGGTCCGTTCATGTCGCCGTCTGCATCGTGCATGGCTCCCGCACCGGTGAACGCGTGGAAGCGATACCGGTAGTGGACGCCGGGTTCCATGGGTGGGGAGTCGACTGACCACCCTCCTGATCCGCCCACCGATGCGGTCTGGGCTTCGGCGAGGTGTCCTTCTCCTCCGGCGAGGGCGGCCGCCGCTGCCGCCGAGGTCTGCGCAGGGGCGAGATCCAACGAGGTCGTCATACAGACGTCGGCTTTCTGCCTGGCCCACTCGCAGGTCACGTGGGTGACCGATGGGACTGCCTGGACACCCAGCCTGGTCACCTGCCCGAGGAGGGGAAGGACGGGGATTCGTTGGTCGGGGGACGTGGCGTAGGGGTGCTCGATGCCGTAGGGGCGGTGGGTGATCAGCGGCTGCGTTGCCAGGTTTGGTGAGGTTGGTGCGGTCGCGGCACTCATGAGGTGGCCTCGTGGGTCAGGCCGAGCTCGTCGGCAAGGATCAGGTACATGCCGTGGGACCACAGCAGCGGGGTGGCGACGGTGCCCCAACGGTCAATCCACTCGTCGCGGGACNNCTGCGACCCATCGCAAGTGGCGCAGCGCCGACGCGCGATCACCGTTGGCGGCATAGTTCCAGCCCAGCAACGCGGACAGTAGAAGCCATTGACCACCGCCGTAGAACACATCGTGCCGGAAGCGGTGTACGCCGCCGTCGACGTCGAGGTCGTGTGCGACGGCTTCAAGAGTCTCGAGGGCGACCGGGTCGGTTGGGTCGAGGAGCCCGAACGGGACGATGCACGCGGGCAGCGACCCGTCTACGGCGTTGCTTCCGAGCCACTTGGTCAGGTGGCCATCGGCAACGCCTTGGCCCGACACCAGTTCCCTGATCGCGGTGGCCGCGCAGGTAGCTCGTCGGGTGCGGTCCGGGTCGAGAACCCCGGCGTCCACGGGGGCGCGAAGCCCGCCGTAGATCGCGCCGAGCGTCGACACGTGCCGATGCTCGTCGTGCTCCTCCCACCAGTCGTAGCAGGGTCGGTCCCAGAACGCCGTCAGGTAGTCGACCGCGACGTTGATCCCGGTTTGCCATGCGCTGAGGTCAAGGCCATGGCGGCGGGCATGGGTGACGACCGACCAGAGCCAGGCGCCGTACCCGTCGGTCTGGAAGTCCCACCAGGGGTCCGAGCCGTCGCCCCCGTCAAGGGTGAACCGGGTCGGGAGCATGGCTTCGTTGGGTGGTTGCTCGCCGCGGTTGGCAGCCGCGACCAGATCGGCGACCTGGCCCTGCCGGCCGGTCAGGACAGTGTTGGCCCAGTGGTGGAAACGGGTGGCTGAGGCGACGTCGCCGTAGCGGGAGACTCCTTCGGCGGTGAACGCACCATCACGCAGCCACGCATAGCCCGAGTATGCCGAGAAGGTGGGCGATGCGGGGTAGGCGCCGCCGGCGTGCTGGTGTGTGGTGATGACCTCGTGGCTGCGCGCGGCCAGCTCGCCAAGAGCTCTGCGTTCAGTCGCGGTGACGTCGCCAACGAGGGGACCGGTGGGCGGACGGAGGGTGTCGGGGGGAGGAGTCATCGCCAACGTTTCGTTTCTGTCTCAACAGGTTCGGGGAATGTTCGCCGGGCCCGGGTTCGCAGTAACCCGGGCCCGGTAGAGGGTGTTACTTCAGGAGGGCGTTGACTGCGGACTCGGCGTCGGCCAGTGCCTTGGCGACGGTTTTGCGTCCGGCGGCGGCGCTGCCCAGCTCCTTGTCAACGGCGTCCTGCATCTCCTGCTGGCGCTCGATCACGGGGGGAAGGACGGTGGCGTTCAGCGAGTCAAAGACGGCCTGACGGTTGGCTGGCTTCTTCTGGTCGAGGTAGGGCGCGAGCTTTGTCTGGTCTGCGACTGGAGGCAGCTCCCACGACGTGGCAAGGCGGATCTTGGTCATGACGTCCGACGAGCTCAGGAACGAGATCCACTTCTGGGCTGCTGCCTTGTTCTTGCTGGCGGCGTTGACCACGACGCCGTTGGTGAACATGGCTGAGGCCTTGGTGGTGTTGCCAGGCTCGACGACGATGTCCCAGGGGAACTTGGCATCTTTGAGGCCATCAAACATCCAGATTCCGGTGTGCCACATGGCCAGCTTGCCGTCCTTGAACAGCTTGGAGTCGAAGTCCGGGCTGCCGGCGCCGTCGGCCGCGGTCGGCATGGTCTTGCCGGACTTGGCGACCAGCCAGTTCGCGGCTGCGACGCCCGCCGGCGAGTTGAAGGTGGCCTTCTTGCCGTCATCGGACAGGAACTTGCCGCCGGACTGCGCCAGCGCCTTGTAGTACTCGTTGTATGAGATCGGCTGGTAGTCGCCCCAGACTTTCTTGGCCTTGTTCGTCAGTTTTAGGGCGGCGGCCTGCTCGTCCTTCCAGGTCCAGGCGGCGGTGGGAACCGGTACCTTGGCAGCGTCGAAGAGGGCCTTGTTGTAGAACAGCACGACGTTGGAGAACGACTCGGGCAGGCCGAACTGCTTGCCACTGTTGTTGAACGCGTCCAGCAGGGACTTCTTGTACTTGGCTGAGTCGACACCCGCAAGCTCGGTCAGCGAGCCGTTCTTGGCGTAGGTGACGAAGTTCTCGTAGTTCAGCTCGAACGCGTCACCCGCGGTGCCACCGGCCACAGCGGTCTGCAGCTTGGTGAAGTAGTCCGCGTAAGGGGTCGTCTCGATCTGGACGGTGATCTTCGGGTTGGCGGCGTGGAAGTCCGCGGCGATAGCGGCCAGGTCCTTCTCGTGTCCGCCGTTGGCTGAGAAGTCCATGTACCGCACCGTGACGGCCGAGTCGCCGGCGCCGGCCGGTGCTGCGGCCTTGGTCGCGGAGCCCTGAGCGCATGCGCCGAGGGTGAGCGCGACCATCCCGGCAATGGCAGGCGCGGTGAGGCGCCAGCGGGTGTTACTCATGATGTTCCTTTCAGGTGCCTGCCGAGTGCCAGGTGACAGCCGGTCGATGCGTGGTGACGTTGGGGGCTACTTGATCCCGGTGGTGGCGACGCCGGCGATGATGTGGCGTTGTGCCAGGAGGTAGACGATGGCGATGGGGATGATGGACACGACGGATCCGGCCATGACGACGTCCCATCGGGTGGTGAACTGGCCCTGCAGGGTGGACAGCCCAAGGGGCAGGGTCATGAACTCCGGGGAGCGGATCACGACCAGTGGCCACAGGAAGCTGTTCCAGCTGCCCATGAACGCGAATACCGCGACGGTGGCCAGAGCGGGCTGGATCAGTGGCAGGACTATGAGGGTGAAGATCCGCAGGTGCCCGGCGCCGTCCAGGGTGGCAGCCTCGTCCAGCTCCCTCGGGACGCCTTCAACGGCCTGCTTGAGCAGGAAGACCCCGAAGGCCGAGGCGACCGAAGGCGCGAGCAGAGCCATGTAGGTGTCCTGCAGGTTGAGCATCTTCATCTCGATGAACAGCGGGACGACCAGGACCTGCAGCGGGACCATCAAGGTGGCCAGGTACAGGGCAAAGACCACGTTCTTGCCGCGGAACTTCA
>PKWT01000349.1:0-3552 GCA_003132125.1 Micrococcales bacterium
TCGCCGCCGTCGTCATCGGCGGGTTGGCACTCATCCTGATGTGGAGACTGCTCTCTCCCAGCGCAAAGGAAGAGACCGAGTCGGAGTCTGCGCCCAGTCAAGCGCCATTGAGCTCACCCAGACAGCTTGGCGCAACAGATCCAGCCGCAACCCAGGTGCCCGAGCCGCCTGCCAAGGCAGAATCAGGTAACCCCTCTGTCTGATCGGGGCCTGCGTCAGGCGCGCCTACCGCGGGAACCCCACGTGACGAGCCACCTTCGTAACTCGTCAGAGTCCCATCGGGGACACGTCGTTCCCCTATTCGCCACCCGCTGCGAGATGAACTGCCCCTCCTGACCACTCGCCTCTGGAACACTCCATCCCGCAACGCAGCAATACCCCATGGTCATCAACAGCGTGTGGCTCGTGGTCGCGCCTTGGGACTGGCCGGGAACAGGTGGGGACTGGACAGTGGCATGCCACGCCGGTGCTGTCGGGGAGCATGCGTCCAGCCCTGCAACCCGGGGATGTCGTCGTTACCCAGCGGGTGCCCATCGGCTACCCGGCCGTCTGGCTACAGAGCGGGGGCCGCGGCATGCTGGCGATCACGCTCGGCGCCATGCTGCTGATCGCCGCTGCGGTCACCATCCTGCGCCCAGGAAAACCCACAAAACCACACGGCATCGCCGATTCGGCTGATTCGGCTGAAACGGCCGAAACGGCCGACCGCAGCGGCGAGCCGCTCGAGGCCGCCACCCGGTAGGACTTTCCCATGGCGGCGCTGCGCATCTTCGGCCCGACAGGGGTCTCGACGCCCTTGTCGCCCGTCCGACAGAGGGCATAAGTTCCGGCGCATGACCAGTGATGAGAGTCCCGCTGTCGTCGTCGACGACCTGCACGTCGTCCGTGGGTCCCGCGAGGTTCTCCCCGGCATCTCGCTGTCCGTGCCTCGCGGGCAGGTCGTTGGCCTGCTCGGACCCAACGGCGGGGGCAAGACCACGCTGCTGCGCTCGATCGTCGGCGTTCAGATCATCGCGGGGGGCACCGTGACGGTCCTGGGGGAGCCGGCTGGGTCGCCCAGCCTGCGGTCGCGGGTGGGCTACGTGACGCAGGAGGCCAGCGTCTATGCCGACCTGACGGTCCGGGCGAACCTCAACTACTTCGCCGCCCTCGTGGGTGCCCCGCGCGCTGACGTTGATCGCGTCATCGAGGTGGTCGACCTTGGCGCCGAAGCCGACTCACGGGTGGACCGGCTCTCCGGCGGTCAGCGCTCGCGCGTGTCGCTCGGGGCTGCCCTTGTGGGATCCCCCGAGCTGCTGGTCCTCGACGAGCCAACGGTCGGGCTCGACCCGGTGTTGCGTCGCGACCTCTGGGCGCTGTTCCGGGGCCTCGCAAGTGAGGGCACCACGCTGCTGGTGTCCAGCCACGTCATGGACGAGGCGACCCGGTGTGACCGGCTGTTGCTGCTGCGGGAGGGCCGCCTGCTCGCGGACGACTCCCCGGACGGGCTGCTCGCCCGTACCGGGGCCCCGGACGCAGAACAGGCCTTCTTCGCCCTGATCGAGACGGAAGGTGCGGCATGAACCCCCGGCTCACTCTCGCGACTGCAAGGCGGGTGCTGCTGCAGCTCCGCGCCGACCATCGCACGTTGGTTCTGATGATCGCCGTGCCCTGCGTGCTGCTCGGCTTGCTGGCCTGGATCTTCAACGGCACCCCGGTGTTTGACAGCGTCGGTGCGCCGTTTCTGGGGGTCTTCCCGTTCGTCGTGATGTTCGTCATCACGAGTGTCGCGACCCTGCGCGAGAGGTCGTCCGGCACCCTCGAGCGTCTGCTTTCGACACCGCTGGGCAAGGGTGACTTCCTTGGCGGCTATGCCCTGGCCTTCGGTTTGCTGGCTGTTGTCCAGGCACTGGTGGCAACGGGATTCGCGATCTGGGTGTGCGGGCTCGACGTCGCGGGCCCAGGTTCGTTGCTCGTCGTGGTGGCCGTGGTCGATGCCGTGCTCGGCACCGCGACCGGCTTGTTCGTCAGCGCCTTTGCCCGCACCGAGTTCCAGGCCGTCCAGTTCATGCCTGCCTTCGTCCTGCCGCAGTTCCTGCTGTGCGGGCTGCTTGTCCCGCGCAACGGGCTGCCCCGCGTACTGGAGCTGGTCTCGGACGTCCTACCCCTCTCGTATGCCGTTGACGCGATGCGCACGCTCACCAGCCAGGTCGATGCTGCGGGCGACGTCGGTCGTGACGTGGCGATCGTGGCGGCTTTCGCGGTGGGCGCCATCGCCCTCGGCTCGCTGACGCTGCGGCGTCGCACCCCCTGACCGGTTCGCAGGGGAAGGGCCGTACGGTCGAGCGAGCCGCAGGAATAGCCTTGAGCGGACTCGTTGTGAACGGCATACGGAGGAAAGCGTGTTGGATCCAAGCGGCGTGCTGCGTCAGGGGCTCATGCAGTTGGCCAAGAGTGGGCGGATGCGCGATCTGATCGAGCGCGCGCCGGTGAGCAGGGACGTCGTGCGCCGGTTCGTCGCAGGCGACTCCACCGGCGACGTCGTCCGCGTTGCGACCGAGCTCGACCTCACCGGCCGCACGTCCACGATCGATCATCTCGGTGAGGACACCCTCGACCTACGGCAGGCGCAGGCCACTCGCGATGCCTATCTGACCCTGCTGGCGGCGCTCAGTGACGCCGGCCTGACGCAGGGTGGCAGGGCCGAGGTCAGCCTCAAGCTGAGCGCCCTCGGTCAGGCGCTGCCGGGCGACGGCGCCAAGATCGCGCTGGACCACGCACGCGAGATCTGTCAGGCCGCGACCGACGCCGGCACCACGGTGACCCTCGACATGGAAGACCACACGACCACGGACGCGACCTTGGAGACCCTGCGTGAGGTGCGTCAGGACTTCCCGTCGGTGGGCGCGGTGCTGCAGGCCTACCTGCACCGGACCGAGGCCGACTGTCGCGACCTCGCCTACGAAGGCAGCCGTGTCCGTCTGTGCAAGGGGGCCTATGACGAACCGGAGTCGGTGGCCTTCAGGGGCAAGGACGACGTCGACAGGGCCTTCGTCCGCTGCCTCAAGGTGCTGATGGCCGGGCCCGGGTATCCGATGATCGCCAGCCACGACCCGCGCCTGGTCGAGATCACGGGCGCCTTGGCCCACAAACAGGATCGGGCATCAGACACGTACGAGTACCAGATGCTCTACGGAATCCGTCCAGAAGAACAGAAGAGGATCGCCGACCGTGGGGACCACATGCGGGTCTATCTCCCGTACGGCCAGGAGTGGTACGGCTATCTGATGCGCCGGATGGCCGAGCGCCCGGCCAACACGATGTTCTTTCTGCGATCGCTCGCGACCAAAGGCTGAGGCGACGAACCATGGTTGAGACTGCCCAAACAGGCTCCAGAACCGTCGCCATCCTCGGCGTCGGTGTGATGGGCTCCACGTTGCTCGCCGGACTGCTCCGCTCGGGGCGCGATGCCGCCGACCTGGTCATCACCGGCCGGAACGCCGAACGCGCCAGGGAGCTGGCCGGCACGTACGGCGTTCGTCTGATGAGCAACGTCGACGCGGCCGTTGGCGC
>PKWT01000349.1:3592-6035 GCA_003132125.1 Micrococcales bacterium
CTGCCTGAGGGCACAGCGGTCGTCAGGGTCATGCCGAACACCCCGGCGCTTGTCGACGAGGGCATGGCAGCGATCAGCCCCGGCAGCCATTGTGACGAGGGGCACCTGAATGAGGCCGAAGGCCTACTGCGCTCCTGCGGCAAGGTCCTGCGCATCCCGGAGAAGCACCTCGACGCCGTCACTGCGATCAGCGGCAGCGGCCCGGCATACATCTTCTATGTGGTGGAGGCGATGATCGAGGCGGGCGTCCTGCTCGGTATGCCCCGTGCGACGTCCACCGAGCTCGTGGTCCAGACGCTCTATGGCGCGGCGACGATGCTCAAGGAGACCGGCCAGCACCCCACGGTGTTGCGAGAGCAGGTCTCGAGCCCGGGCGGCACCACGATGGCAGCGCTGCGCCAGCTCGATGACCACAAGGTGCGTGCGGCCTTCGTCACAGCCATGGAGGCGGCTGCCATACGCTCGAAGGAGCTTGCGTCCGGCAATGCCTGAGCCCCAGGTCGTGGCTGTGGACCGGCTGGTCGCCGATGACTGGCAGTCCTACCGCGCGATCCGGTTGGCCATGTTGCGGGAGTCGCCAGCGGCCTTCTGCAGCACTCATGACGAGGTGGTCACCTATGACGAGCAGCTGTGGAAGCAGCGACTGACCGACAACGTCGTTCTCGTCGCACAGGTGGACCGGGTGACGGCCGGCTCGGTGATGTTCTCCGAACACGGCGCGACCGACCCCGGCGACTGCAGTCTCAACGGCATGTGGGTCGATCCAGCATTTCGTCGGACGGGCGTCGCGCATGCCCTCGTCCACGCCGTCGTCGCGCAGGCCCGAACCGCCGGCAAACGATGTGTGCTCCTTCACGTCGTGGCCGACAACACCGCAGCCAGGGCGCTGTATGAACGAGAAGGCTTCGTCGCAACAGGTCACGTCGGTCCCTACCCCGGTGACGATCAGCCGGTCGAGATCGAGATGTGCCTCGAGCTCGACAACAGTTCCCGCTGACGCGTCAGCCGGAACGTGCGAACCGGCAGGCGGGTCAGGGGCGCCCGGCCAGCCGGTCGATGAGCTCGCTCGGGCCGCTGACGATGAGCGTGTGCTGGGCCGTCACCTTGGTCTCTGGCACCGCGTGGGTGAAGTCCTCGCCAGGGGCCTTCACCCCGACGACAGTCACGCCGTACTTGCTGCGAATCTGGCTCTGCGCCAACGTGAAGCCGATCGTCTCGCGTGGCGGGGCCATCTTGACGATGGCATAGCCGTCCTCGAACTGGATGTAGTCCTGCAGCTTGCCGTTGACCAGGTGTGCGACCCGTCGGCCGGAGTCGTTCTCGGGCTGGACCACGTGGTGCACCCCGATCCGCTCCAGGATGCGCGCGTGCTCAAGGCTGACGGCCGAGGCCCAGATGGACGGTATCCCTGCGTCGACGAGATTGCCGGCGGTCAGGACCGACGCCTCGACCGATGCGCCGATGCCGATCACGGCAATCTTGAAGTTGCTCGCGCGGCACGCCTCGATGGTTCGCGGCTGGGAGGCGTCGGCGACGATGATCCGGGTCAGTCGACCGGAGTAGCTGTCGGCCAGGGTCTGATCCTTCTCGATGGCGATGACCTTGTGCCCGAGTCGATACAGCTCGAGGGCAGCTTCGGCTCCGAACCGGCCCAACCCGATCACCAGGACGTCGTCTTCGTACAAGCGGTTCTTGGCCATGGTGTCCTCCTCAAGGGCGCTGGTCGATCAGGTCGGCCACATGCCCGGCCGACCGGCCGGTAGCGTGCAATCATGCCAACACAGGCGCGCGTGGTCTGGGACCAGAGTTTCACGGGGTATGACTTCGGGCTGGACCACCCCATGAATCCGTTGCGCCTCGACCTGACGGCCCGGTTGTGCGGAGCTTTTGGCCTGTTCGACGGGCCTGACGTCGAGGTTGTCAATCCGGCCGTGCCCGACGACGAGGTCCTACTCACCGTTCACGATGCCGACTACGTGGCAGCGGTCCGTCACGCGTCTGTCGAACCACGGGATGCCGACGAGTCACGCGGCCTGGGCACCGAGGACGATCCCGCTTTCCACGAGATGCACGACATCAGCGCCCGTATCGCGGCCGGTTCCCTGGATGTTGCCGGCGCCGTCTGGCGCGGCGAGATCGAGCATGGCGTCAATTTTTGCGGCGGGCTGCACCATGCGATGCCGGACAGGGCATCGGGGTTCTGCATCTACAACGACGTTGCCGTGGCGATCAAGTCGTTGCTCGACAACGGCGCCCAGCGGGTCGCCTATGTCGACGTTGACGTCCATCACGGTGACGGCGTGGAACGTATCTTCTGGGACGACCCACGGGTGCTCACCATCTCGATCCACGAGACCGGTCGGGTCCTGTTCCCGGGCACTGGCTTTCCTGGTGACACCGGTGGGCCGCGAGCGCCAGGGACGGCCGTCAACGTGGCCCTGCC
>PKWT01000349.1:6050-18938 GCA_003132125.1 Micrococcales bacterium
GCCCAGCGAACGTCATATGAGTCCATCCACGATCTGGCTCACGAGGTGTGCGACGGCAGGTGGGTGGCACTCGGCGGTGGCGGGTACGCGGTCGTTGATGTCGTGCCTCGCGCCTGGACCCATCTGACCGCCATTGCCGCGCATCGCCCGATTCCGCTCGTCGCCGAAGTGCCGAAGGTCTGGCGGGACCATGTGGAGCTGATCAGCGGTCAGGCCGGGCCGACCCATATGGGCGATGGTGTGGCCGAGCGGGGCCGAGTGTGGTGGCGTTCATGGGAGGTCGGCTATGACCCTGCCGACCCGGTGGACTTTGCGGTGATGGCGACCAGGGAGGCCGTTTTCCCCCTTCATGGCCTCGACATCTGGTTCGACTGACGGGTCGATTCTCGGCGTGTCGGCTGGACAAACACAGAACTAGTGCTTTTGAGGCTTCCCCATGAGTCACTTCTGCCCCTATCGTGACTGCTTGCACGTACGTGGTTGTCTGCCGGAGGGGAAGCCGGCGCCTTGTCACGTGTAGGAGATCGAGGTGCACGATGGCTCAGGAACGCCAGCTGGCTGAAGTTCGGTTTGTCACCGTGGCAGAAGTCGCCTCGCTCATGCGCGTGTCGAAGATGACGGTGTATCGCTTGGTGCACAGTGGCGAGCTTCCGGCCGTTCGGGTCGGTCGCTCGTTCCGTGTCCCGGAGAGTGCGGTTCACGATTATCTACGTGCATCTTTCGTCGACACCGCCTGATCAGGCATTCACGGATGGACGATGAGGGCTGGGCCTCCTGTTGGGCGGCCCAACCCTCATCGTTGCCAAGCCTTCATCTGTGCCATGGCAGCAACGGGTCGGCCGGACGGACCGCGGGTTTGGGCAGGGGGAAGTGTGGGCGGTAGGCTAGCGCAGAATGTTCGGCGTGGTGCGGAGCTCGTGCCTGCAACCATCGTGTCTCCAAGAGCGTGCGTCGACACGGCAGTTCGCAGCAACCCAGCACGACCCACCTATTCACGCTTGAAGGCAAAGGACACTCATGGGCTCAGTCATCAAGAAGCGCCGCAAGCGCATGGCGAAGAAGAAACACCGCAAGTTGCTGCGCAAGACGCGTCACCAGCGTCGCAACAAGAAGTAGCGCGCAACTTCATGCGGGGCCCGTCACATTGGTGGCGGGCCTTCGTGCTGCTCTGGCTAGGATCGTTCTCAAACCCTGGGGGTGGCGACACGGCGGCGGCGAGAGAAGGTGGCTGATGGCAGATGTGGTCTTGGTGACTGGCGTGTCCCGCTACCTCGGTGGTCGCTTCGCACGCCTGCTCACGGCCCAGCCTGGTGTCAAACGTGTCATCGGTGTCGATGTCATCCCGCCGCTGGACGACATCGGAAGTGCCGAGTTCGTCCGCGCTGATATCCGAAACCCGATGATCGCCAAGATCATCACGCAGGCTGAGGTGGACACGGTCGTCCACATGAACCTCATAGCCACGCCCTTGTCGGTGGGCGGACGGGTCTCCCAGAAGGAGATCAACGTCATCGGCACCATGCAGCTCCTCGCGGCCTGTCAGAAGGCTCCAAGCATTCGCCGCCTCGTGGTCAAGTCCTCGGCTGCCGTCTATGGCTCATCGCCTCGTGACCCAGCGATGTTCACCGAGGACATGGGTCCAAAATCATTGCCACGGATAGGTTTCGGCAAAGACTCGGTCGAGGTTGAGGGATATGTCCGGGGTTTCTCGCGGCGCCGCGCAGATGTTGAGATCTCCATGCTGCGTCTGGCCAACATCGTCGGCCCCGGCATCAGGACCAGCTTGACGGACTATTTTCGGCTTCCGGTCATCCCGACGCCGTTCGGATACGACGCCAGGCTTCAGCTGGTCCATGAGAGCGACGCCCTGCAAGCACTGCTGCTCGCGACCGTGGGACCCCCCGTCGGCATCGTCAATGTGTCTGGCGACGGCATCATCACGGTGCAGCAGGCCGTTCGGATGTCCGGTCGTGCTTCTATCCCGGTGCCGCTGTCTTCCGGAGGGATCCTGGGGCAGCTGGCCAAGCGCGCGGGGCTCGCGGACTTCTCGCAGGAGCAGATGCGCTTTCTCGCGTGGGGCCGGGGCATGGACACCACCAGGATGCGTGAGGTGCTCTGTCTCGAGCCTGAGTTCACGACCCGCGAGGCGTTCGAGGACTTCCTCTCCAGCGTGGGGGCAGGTCTGCCAGGTGGGGCTGCCATCGGTGCAGCCCTCAGCGGGCTGGCCGGATCGGCGGTCAACGTCCTCGGTCATTCGCTGACTCCAGGAAGGAACGACTGATGGTCGATCCCAAGATCCTCCCGACGGGCGGGTCCGCAGCCAAGAAACGATCGAGCCGTCGTTCTGGCGTGGACGCCCTGGCTGCGGGGGCCGCGCGAGCATCCGGCGAGCGGGCCAAACGACGTCGGACACCGATGCTCGTGGACCCCTCAGACGTGGACCCCACAGATCTGGACCACTCAGACGAAGGGATGCGGTCACGCCCGGCGCTCAGCTCGGTCGACGGCAGCGGTGCGGTCCGCGCCCACCGCCCGCGACCGGTGCCCAGGTCGCGTCCACTCCCGACGGCCAAGGCGACGCGCGGCTCCGGCACCTACCCCCAACAAGAGCCCCGGCGTCCCAAGAGGTCGGCTTTCGCAGCTGTCGCCGTGACGCCCCCGTCTGCTGGTGGGTCCCCGACAGCGAGAGTCGCCGGAGTGTCGGCTGGCCCTGTCACCGCCCCGCTGTCTCACACCACGGCGGGCTCTGGTCTGGACGAGCTGCTCAGGATGGCGATCGCTACCATGCGGAGCGCGGCCGAGATAGCAGGACTCTCCGGTGATGATGTTGAACGTCGCGTTGCCGCGACGCTGGCCTTTGTCCGTCGGCGTCTCACCGGTGACTTCACCGTCGATGAGTACGGCTTCGACGAGGACTTCACCGAGCACATCTACCTTCCGCTGCTGCGGCCGCTGTACAAGTCGTGGTTCCGCGTGGAGGTGCGCGGCATCGAGAACATCCCCAGCACCGGCGGTGCGCTGGTCGTGGCAAACCATTCCGGCACGGTGGCGTTTGACGCTCTGATGACGCAGCTGGCGGTGCATGACGAGCACCCGGCTCGGCGTCACTTGCGCATGCTCGCGGCGGATCTGGTCTTCCAGGCCCCGTTCATCGGCGAGATCGGGCGCAAGAGCGGGTCCACCCTGGCGGCCAACCCCGATGCCGAACGGTTGCTGGCGTCCGGCGAGCTTGCCGGTGTGTGGCCCGAGGGCTTCAAGGGCGTCGGCAAGCCCTTCAGCGAGCGCTACAAGCTTCAGCGGTTCGGCCGGGGCGGGTTCGTCTCGGCGGCGTTGCGGACCGGTGCGCCGATCGTGCCCTGCTCCATCATCGGGGCTGAAGAGATCTATCCGATCCTCGGCAACCTCAAGACCCTCGCTCGTCTGACCGGCGCTCCGTATATCCCGGTCACGCCGACCTTCCCCCTGCTGGGCCCGCTCGGGCTGATTCCCCTGCCCAGCAAATGGATCATCGAGTTTGGCGCGCCGGTGGACACCGCTGTTCTGGGGCCCCAGGCGGCCGACGACCCGATGCTGGTGTTCGACCTGACCGACCAGGTTCGCGAGACGATCCAACAGACGCTCTACGCATTGCTTATGCAGCGCAGGTCAGTCTTCTTCTAGCCGCCATTCTGCTTCTCACCCTCGCTGAGTGACCGTACGGTGGTGACCGTGACCGACGCCGCCCCACCGAGGATTGTTCTGATCTCCAAGCCGGGCTGCCACCTGTGCGACCCCGTGCGCGACGTGATCAGTCGCGTGGCGAGGGATCTGGGCGTGTCATGGACCGAACGCTCGATCCTTGATGACCCCGAGCTGGATGCCGCCTACTCGGAGCAGATCCCGGTGACACTGGTGGACGGCACGCAGCATGACTACTGGCGTGTCGATGAGTCCCGCCTGCGTGCGGCGCTCGCAGAGCCCAGGGCAGCGGACGGTCCCAGCGCGTAGCCGGCCATGTCGGCNNGTCGGCAGACGGCTACATCGGCGGACGGCTACATCGGCGGGAAGTGCGGTGACCGTCACATATCAGGTATCTGGCGTGCTTCGCGACTTTGTGCACACGTTCACAAACATCTAGAGTCGGGGGTGACCCACGCGCTCCAGCCCCTCCGTGCTATGAGGGGCGCAACCCGAGAAGAGCCGATGCCTCCGTGATCGCGGACCCAGCAGCCCGTCGAGACGTACCCGACGCCACGGTTGCTCGGCTGCCGGAGTACCTGCGTGCTCTCACTGACCTCGCTGGACGCGGCGTCGCCTCCGTCTCCTCCGAAGAGCTGGCCACAGCCGCCGGGGTCAGGTCGGCCAAGCTGCGCAAGGACCTCAGCCACCTGGGTTCGTACGGGGTGCGCGGGGTCGGGTACGAGGTCGAGGTGCTCGCGCATGAGATCTCGCGACAGCTGGGGCTTGCGCAGAACTGGCCCGTGGCGATCGTGGGGCTGGGCTACCTGGGTCACGCGCTTGCCACCTACTCAGGATTCGCCAACCGGGGTTTTCACGTGGTCGCCCTGCTGGATAGAGACCCTGAGGTCGTCGGTAAAGAGATTGCCGGAATGATCGTGGGCTCGGTCGATGACCTCGAGCAGGTCGTCACCGGGCGCGGAGTCGCCATCGGCGTGATCGCCACCCCTGCCGCCTCGGCACAAGAGGTGTGCGACCGGTTCGTTGCCGTTGGCGTGCGGTCGGTCCTGAACTTTGCGCCCTGCGTGCTGTCGGTGCCTCAGGGCGTCGATGTGCGCAAGGTCGACCTGGCCACCGAGCTGCAGATCCTCGCCTTCCATGAGCAGCGCAAAACTGAATCGGTTCGAGAGATCCGACCCCTGTTGGAGGTTTCTCCGTGAGTGTTGTCGTGCTCGGCCTGTCGCACCGCTCGGCGCCCATAGCGCTGCTGGAAGCGGCGGCTTTGGACCCAGTCAGCGCCGCTGCACTGGCCTCGGTCGTGTGCGGTGGCGAGAACGTCAGCGAGGCCGTCGTCCTTGCGACCTGCAACCGGGTCGAGATCTATGCGGTGGCCGAAACCTTCCACGGGGCTGTGACGGAGATCAGCGATGCTCTCGCTGCCGCCTCGGGTGTGCCACTGGCTGTTCTGCGTGAGCACCTATACGTCCACTACGAGGACCGCGCCATCGCTCATGTGTTCTCGCTCGCCTGCGGGATGGACTCCATGGCGGTGGGCGAGGGCCAGATCCTGGGGCAGCTGCGGACGGCCCTTCGTGAGGCTCAGAAACGCGAACAGGTGGGACCCACCCTCAACACCTTGTTCCAGCAGGCGTTGCGGGTCGGAAAACGCGCTCACGCAGAGACAGGTATCGACCGCGTCAGCGTGTCGATGGTCGAAGCCGGTCTGCGGCACTCAGCCGATGTTCGCGGGCCTCTTGCCGATACCCGCGTGCTCGTTGTCGGCGCCGGATCGATGAGCAGCCTCGCCGCCACGACGATCTCCAGGCTTGGCTCGGCCGAGCTGGTCATCATCAACCGAACGCTGGCCAAGGCCGAGCATCTGGCGGCAGCAACCGGCGGTCGGGCCCTGCCCCTGGACGATCTTCAGCTTGCGCTGTCCCAAGCTGACCTTGTCATCTCGTGCACCGGTGCGATTGGCCATGTGATCACGGCTGAGATCCTTTCGGCTGCCGCGCAGGCGCGCACCGGTGGGCCGCAGGTGCTGATCGACCTGGCGTTGCCGCGCGATGTGGCCCCGGACGTCGCAGATCTACCTGACGTTCATGTCGTTGGCCTCGCCGAGCTGGGGGAGGCGCTGGCCTCGGACAGTACCTTCGAGCCGCACGTCAAGGCGGTCCGCGACCTCGTGGTCGGTGAGGTCGCCGCCTATCTCGCCTACTGCCGCGCCCACGAGGTCGCCCCCACTGTTGCTGCCCTGCGGTCGCGGGCAGCGGATGTGGTGTCCGCAGAGCTGAGCCGCCTCGACCAGCGGCTGCCGGAGGACCTGTCGAAGAACACCCGGGCCGAGATCCAGCTCGCGGTGCACCGGGTGGTCGAGAAGCTCCTTCACACCCCGACCGTCCGCGTCAAGGAGCTCGCCGGTAACGGTAAGAGCGGCGAATACACGCAAGCCTTGAGGGAGCTCTTCGACCTCGACCCGGACGACGTAGCCGCAGTGTCGGCCCTTCCCGAGACGGGAGCCGTGGCGTGAACGCCATCAGCATTCGTCTGGGGACCCGACGCAGCACCCTGGCCACGACGCAGGCCGGGATGGTGGCCGACCTGCTGCGCGGGCTGGGGCACACGGTCGAGATGGTCGAGATCACGACCTTGGGAGACACCTCCACGGAGTCGCTGTCCAGCATCGGCGGCACGGGCGTCTTTGCCACAGCCATTCGCCGGGCCTTGCTCTCCGGCGAGATCGACGTCGCAGTCCACTCGCTCAAGGATCTGCCGGTTGCCCCCGAGCCCGGTCTGAGGATAGCCGCGATCCCCGTTCGCGAGGACCCCCGCGACGCCCTCGTGGCGCGCGACGGCCTGACCCTGGGTGAGCTTCCCGCCGGATCAGTGGTGGGCACGGGGTCCCCGCGCCGCGTAGCCCAGCTGACAGCGCTGGGGCTGGGCCTCCGCGTGGCTGACCTGCGTGGCAACGTCGACACCCGGATCTCGTTGGTGCACAGCGGCTCGCTTGATGCCGTCCTGCTGGCGCGTTCCGGGCTGGCCCGCCTCGGCAGGCTGGATGTGGTTACCGAGACCATCGACCCCTTGCAGATGCTCCCGGCTCCGGGGCAAGGGGCCCTCGCCATCGAGTGCCGCGAGGATCGCCCAGATGTGATCGAGGCACTGGCACCTCTGGACGACGCAGACACTCGCGCCTGCGTGACTGCAGAGCGGGCCCTCCTGCAAGCTCTCGAAGCCGGTTGCACGGCGCCCGTCGGCGCTCTGGCCGAGGTGGTGGAGAGCGAGCACGGCACCGAGCTGTTCCTGCGCGCTTTCGCCGGCAGCGATGACGCGAGCATCGACCTTCGCCGTTCCGGCGTCGGCTCGCTGACTGAGCCGGAACGCCTTGGGCGCGACCTTGCGGCCGTGCTGCTGGCCGACGGTGCCGTCGGGATTGCCGGACTCAGATCCGAGAGATTGACGGGTGGCGACGGTCCGCTGAACCAACCGCCCGACCAACGGGAGGCCGGCGCATCCGAGGATGCGCTTGCCGCCGAGACCGCCCAGCCTGCTGTATCGCAGTCGGCTGCTTCCCATCCAGACGGATCCGCTTCGGAGAGTGTCTCGTGAGCTCAACGCGTTCGTTCCTCAAGTCCGAGTCAACGCAGACAAAGTCAACGCAGGTAACGCCATCGCGGCCACCGAAGGCGGCCCGCCAGCCCGCTCGNNCGAAGCTGATGTCGTCATCATCGACCAGGTCAGCCGCGAGGAGTTCGTGGCCCGATACGCCCGTCCTGATGTGGTCATCATCGATGCTGGACACGGCGAGCAGGGTCAGCCGCTGACGCACGCCTCGCGCGCAAAGCTGCTGGTCAAGGCGGCCAAAGCGGCCGGCACGACCAGTGGCAACGGCTTGGTGGTCCGGCTCATGGACGGTGACCCCGCGATGTTCAACGGTCTGTCCGAAGAGGCGATCGCGTGCCGCAAGGCCGGGATCGCGTTCGAGGTCGTGCCCGGTGTCAGCGCCATCTCGGCCGTCCCCACCTATGCCGGTGTCCCGCTGACATCCGCGGCCTCACCGACGTTGCATGTCATCAGCGGCGGCGGCACCAAGGTCGACTGGACCTGCTCGATTGCCGACAACGTCACCGTGGTCGTGCTCGGCACGCCTGAGTCGCTCAGCAAGGCGCTCGGGGATCTGCTCGCCGCCGGTCGTGACCCGGCCACGCTGGTGGCAGTCACCGAGCGTGGAACGACCATCACCCAGCGCACGCACACCACCACGCTGGGGCAGGTTGTGGCCCTGATGGCGTCAGCCAAGGTCGAGTTCCCGTCGCTGGCCGTGGTGGGGTCGACCGTGGAGCTGCGTGAGCAGCTCTCGTGGTTCGAGACAAAGCCGCTGTTCGGCTGGAACATCCTCGTTCCACGCACCAGGGATCAGGCCGGTTCGATGACTGCACGGCTTGCGTCCTATGGCGCGACGAGCGACATCGTCCCCACGATCAGCGTCGAGCCGCCACGCACGCCTCAGCAGATGGAACGCGCGATCAAGGGCCTGGTCACCGGACGCTACGAGTGGATCGGGTTTACCTCCGTCAACGCCGTTCGAGCCGTGCGGGAGAAGTTCGAAGAGTTCGGCCTTGACGCCCGCGCCTTCGCCGGGCTTCGGATCGCTGCTGTGGGCGGCGTGACAGCCGATGCTCTGCGCGAGTGGGGCCTTGAGCCTGATCTGGTCCCGTCGGGAGAGCAGTCCGCGCGCGGCCTGCTCGACGAGTGGCCGCCCTTTGATGAGGTTCTTGACCCGATCAACCGCGTATTCCTCCCGCGGGCTGATATCGCCACCGACACTCTGGTCGCCGGTCTGCAGGACATGGGCTGGGAGGTCGACGACGTCACGGCTTACCGCACGGTCAGGGCGGCACCGCCTGCTGCGTCAGTCCGTGAGGCGATCAAGACCGGCAAGTTCGATGCGGTCCTGTTCACCTCGTCATCGACCGTCCGCAACCTGGTCGGCATCGCGGGCAAGCCACATACCTCGACCGTCGTCGCGTGCATCGGCCCGGCAACCGCCAAGACCGCTGAAGAGCACGGCCTTCGGGTCGACGTGCTGGCTCCCGAGGCGTCAGCCGAGGCGCTGGTCGATGCCTTGGCCGAGTATGGCGTGGGTCTGGCAACCACCGCTGCCGAGGCCGGAGAGAGCGTTGTGCGTCCGAGTGCCCGCAAGGTCTCGGCCCGACGGAAGGCAAAATAGTGGGCTTCCCGACCCAGCGGCCGCGTCGTCTCCGCCAGACCGGAGCGGTGCGGGCCCTGGTGGCACAGACACGGCTGCACCCGGCCGATCTTGTGCTGCCGGTGTTCGTCCGCGAGGGGGCAGTCGAGGCGCTGCCCATCACGTCGATGCCAGGGGTCGTTCAACACTCACTGGACTCACTTGTCGCGGTGGCACATCAGGCAGTCGAGGCGGGCCTCGGCGGGCTGATGCTCTTCGGTGTGCCGACCACGCGCGACGCCGTCGGTTCGGGCGCGGTCGACCCTGAGGGCATCCTCAACGTGGGGCTTCGCAGGGTGCGTGACGCGGTCGGTGACGACCTCGTCGTCATGGCTGACCTGTGCCTGGACGAGTTCACCGACCATGGTCACTGTGGCTTGGTCGACACCGAGGGACGCGTCGACAATGACGCCACTCTCGAGCAGTATGCCGCGGTGGCCCTCGCGCAAGCCCGAGCTGGCGCGCACGTCCTGGGTTTGAGCGGGATGATGGACGGGCAGGTCGGTTTCGTTCGGAAAGCGTTGGATGACAATGGTTTCCAGGACACGATCATCCTGGCCTACGCCGCCAAGTACGCCTCAGGGTTCTACGGCCCGTTCCGCGAGGCGGTGGAGTCCACCCTGCAAGGCAACCGGGCGACATACCAGCAGGATCCGGCCAACGCGACCGAGTCATTGCTCGAGGTCGAGCTCGACGTGGCCGAGGGTGCGGACATCGTCATGGTGAAGCCAGCGCTGCCATACCTCGACATCCTGTCGGCCGTGGCGCAGATGTCGCCGGTGCCGGTGGCGGCCTACCAGGTCTCGGGAGAGTACGCCCAGATCGAGGCCGCTGCGGCTCACGGCTGGATCGACCGCGAGCGCGTGATGATGGAGTCACTGACCTCGATCCGGCGGGCCGGTGCCCAGATCATCCTGACCTACTACGCACTTGAGGCTGCTCAGCTCCTGCGCTGACCTGCTCGACCCACCCCATCCCATCCCCGGTGCCTGGCCTTGTTGCGCCGAAACCACCGAAGTGGGCGCTCACGCGGCTCGATTCGGTGGTTTCAGCGCAACAAGGGGGAGTGGTGAGGGCCGGAGATGGCCTTTGAAACGTCCGAAGTCGCCGCGCTTGCGCGCCCGTTCGACCCGCTCAGCCACCGCTTGGGGATCTCGAGACATGTCTTCGACGTCCCAGCGAACGAACTCCAGCCCACAGTCGCGGATACGGTCCTCACGCACCTTCTCTGCCAGGACCACGCGGGCTGCAGCCTCACCGCTGGCCCCGTCGGGATCGAACTGGCCCAGGTACTTGCCTGAGCCGTCGGCCTCGGCCACGACCCCTTCATCGAGCCAGAGGCCGTCGACGCGGCCCAGGAACCGCCCGTGCAGGTCGTACACCGTCACCTGAGGCTCCGGGGGTTTGATCCCCAGCTGCCAGAGTCGAGCGAATGACCATGACTCGAACCAGTTCTCGCGGCGGCCGTCCAGGATCGGCAGGGCTCGGTCAGCATTCGTGATGAAGGGCCAGCCGCGTTGCTGGGTGCGCATCAGCTCCAACGACGCCGGCGAGACCCAGTGTGCACGGAGGGCCGCATCCCCGATGGCAACTGCGTCGGGGAGCGGCAACTCACGCAGGCAGTCGACAACCGTCCGGTCGACTGATGTCACGGTGAGTCCCGAGACGTGGTCGATGTCCGCCTGGGGCAGCCCTGCCGGTTCGAGTCGAAGCAAGGTCCGCGGCGTCGCGGTTCGAGTCGAACCGTTGGTGGTCAAGGCCACCCAGCCGGGCAGATGCCAGGGGATCGGGAGGCCGTGCAGGAGCGCGGCGCTGTGATGGCTCACGACTGCTTGTGGCTGGAGACGAACGGCCGCGTCCACCAGCAAGAGGTGACGGTCCCGGCGGCTTGCCTGAAGCCATCGGGACTTCGCGACGAATACGCCGCGACCCAGACGGCGAACGTCTCCATGCCTCACCGCCCGTTCGACGACCCGGGCCGACAACCCCGCCGATACGGCCTCGGGCAGATCGAACACGGGAGGCAGGAGAGGGAGCACGGCGGGGACATCGATCATGCGCCAACGGTGGCTTGAGCGGGCCAGGCATGGACTTGTGTGGGCATGGCCTGTGGACGGCGGGATCAGGGTCGGGTCGATGTGGACAGTCGGATGAGCCGAGCTTGTTGCGCCGAAACCACCGAATCCGGCCCCAGCGCCCCCACATTCGGTGGTTTCGGCGCAAGAAGCGGATGAGGGGGGTGCGAAACGACCCGGCAGCTTGCGCTACCGGGTCGTTCGCGATGTGCGGGTGCGGGTGAGTCAGGCCCTGATCAGCTCGACGTCCAGGGCGATCTTGACCTTCTCGCCGACGAGGACGCCGCCACCCTCGATCGCGGCGTTCCACGACAGGTCGAAGTCCTTGCGGTTGATCTCGGTCGTGGCCTCGAAGCCGGCGCGGGTGCCGCCCCACGGGTCGGCGCTGACGCCGCCGAAGTCCAGGTCGAAGCTGACCGGCTTGGTGATGCCCTTGATGGTGAGGTCGCCCTCGATGGCGTCGTTGGTGACCTTGGTCGACGTGAAGGTCATAGCGGGGTTGTTCTCCACGTCGAAGAAGTCGGCCGACCTCAGGTGGGCGTCGCGGTCCGCGCTGTTGGTGTCGATCGATGCCAGTTGCACCGTGGCCTGGACGGTCGACTGCTCGAAGGGCTGCCCGACGGTGACGACCGCGGCGAAGTCCTTGAACTGGCCGCGAACTTTGCTCACCATGAGGTGGCGAGCGGCGAATCCGACTTCGCTGTGTGAGGCATCGACGTTCCAGGTTCCAGCGGTGAGGTCAGAGAGGTTGGTCATGGTGGTACTCCTTGATGGTCGTGTGGGTTCGTTGAGAACGCTAACAGCATTAAGTTTAAGTTTCAACTAAAGAGGGATAGGATCTATTCCATGAGCACACNNCAGCCGAGGTGGCTGGACGCGGAGGAGCAGCACGCTTGGCGTGAGTACCTCCGCGCCACCAGGTTGCTGGAGGCGGTGCTGGATCGCGACCTGCAGGCCCAGGGGCTCCAGCTGTCCGAGTACGAGATCATCTCGATGTTGTCCGAGCAGCCGGACCGGCGACTGCGGATGTCCGAGATCGCCGAGCTGGTCGTTCAGTCCCGCAGCCGGCTGACCCACACTGCCGGCCGCCTCGAGAAGCGGGGATGGGTGCGCCGAGAGGCGTGTGCCAGCGACCGTCGAGGCATCGAGCTGGTGCTGACCGATGTGGGATACGCCGAGATCCAACGGATGGCGCCCACCCATGTCGACAGCGTTCGCCGCCATCTCGTTGCCCACCTGTCCCGCGACGACATGCTCGCCCTGGGTCGTGCCATGGAGGCCATCAGTGCCGGCATCCGGAGCACAGTGGTCTGCGACGAGGTTTCTGCAGCGGAGGGGCAACCTGCCTGAGACGTTGGCGCAGCGCACCGGAATGGCTGAGAGACTTGCCCACATGACGACTCCTCGTACGACGGCTCCGCAGACTCCATATCCGTATGACGCACCCCTGTCCCAGGCGCTGCTGACCCGGGCCGCTGCCGTCACCCCGGGTGGAGTCAACAGCCCCGTGCGCGCCTTCAGAGCGGTGGGGGGTACTCCCCGGTTCATGTCCAGCGGGTCCGGTCCCTATCTGACCGATGTGGACGGCCGTGAGTATGTCGACCTGGTCTGCTCGTGGGGCCCGATGATCCTGGGCCACGCACATCCCGATGTGCTGGCCGCGGTCCAGGGTGCGGCGCTCAAAGGGTTCAGCTTCGGGACACCGAGCGAGAACGAGGTCGCCCTGGCCGAGGAGATCGTGGCCCGGGTCGCCCCCGTCGAGCAGGTACGCCTGGTCAACAGCGGAACTGAGGCCACGATGAGCGCCCTACGTCTGGCCCGAGGGTTCACCGGCCGGTCCAAGGTCGTGAAGTTCGCAGGGTGCTACCACGGGCACGTCGACGCGTTCCTCGTGTCAGCGGGCAGTGG